>JAIWNQ010000284.1 GCA_020216745.1 Candidatus Hydrogenedens sp. | reverse complement strand
TATTAGAAAACCCATGGATGGAACCACCAGAAGATATGTTCGTATTGTCAGTCGACCCAACGAAAGCCCCTGACCAGCCAGAATATGTAGAGATTGCTTTTGAACAAGGTTACCCCAAAGCAGTCAATGGCAAAGAAATGGAACCAGAAGTATTACTTGCATATCTCAATGAACTTGGAGGTAAACATGGAATTGGTCGAGTCGACTTAGTAGAAAACAGATTCGTAGGGATGAAATCACGCGGAGTATACGAAACCCCAGGTGGAACTATATTATATACTGCACACCGAGCGGTTGAATCGATAACTATGGATAGGGAAGTAATGCTACTACGTGACCAGTTATCTCCCAAAATTGCACAATTAATATACAATGGATTCTGGTTCTCTCCTGAGATGGAAGCACTTAATAAATTTGTTGACGAAAGCCAAAAAAATGTTACTGGCACCGCACGGTTGAAACTATATAAAGGTTCATGTATAGTTGTAGGGAGAAAAGCAGATAAGACATTATACAATCCACAAATTAGTACCTTTGAAGAAGATTTAGGTGCTTATAACCAGGCAGATGCCACCGGATTTATTCGTTTGAATGCCTTACGTCTACGCGTAAGAAAACAAGCGGGATTCTTCGAAGTGGAATAACAAAAAGAGGAATAAAAAATGAATCGCGAGGATATCCTGAATTTTATCCGTAATGAAAAAATTATCGCTGTTATTCGCGCAGATTTAGAAAGAGAACTATTTCACAAAGCAGTCCGAGCTTTGTATGATGGGGGAATTCACTGTGTCGAGATTACAATGACCTCGCCCGATGCCTTGTCCATCATTGAGGAGTTGAAAAAAGAATGGAAAGGCAAAGAACTTATTGTCGGAACAGGGACAGTGTTGGACGCAGTAACATGCCGATTAGCCATCCTCGCTGGAACCGATTTTATCGTTACACCTACGTTACTTCCTGAGGTAATTGATATAGCAAGAAACTATAGCATCGTGAGTATGTGTGGAGGTTTTACGCCGACAGAACTTCTAAATGCTTGGAAAACAGGTGCCGATTTCGTAAAATTGTTCCCCGCAAGTGTCGGCGGTCCTGAATACATCAAAGCCATACTCGGACCTTTACCCAATTTGCCCATCGTGCCAACAGGCGGTATTAATCACGAAAATGCAAAAAAGTTCTTAGAAGCAGGGGCTATTGCATTAGGTATTGGGGGAAATTTAGTCAGTAAAAAACTCCTTGCCAGCCAAAATTATCCGCTCATTACCGAAACAGCTCAACTCTATAAATCCTCTATCCAATAATTTCAAAATTAAAAATATAATACTTGATTTTTTCTCTATTCCACATTTCTTTCTGATACAATAAATAAAAGGAATAGAATATATGAGGAAAACATTTTTTCTATGAAAAAGAGAGAGAGTAATCTTTACATAAAAACAAAATTATATCTCCTTCTCTTTACACCTGCTGTTATATCTGCCATCCTATACATGTTTATTATAACTATCTATGACTACCGCACACATGAGAATAATGTAGAACAACAAATTGTTCAAAACTCAAGAATTTTGAGAGATTTAACACTATTATATCTTTCTGAAAACAAATACGCTTTCCTAAAAGAAACCTTAAAAACCTTCTTAGCCAAAGAGAAAAATACGTGTATCCTTTTAAACTTTGACGATGAAAACCTCAACGCTGAATTTAAAGAATTTCAACTGGAACCAACCGAGATGGCTAAATTTCCAGAAGAAGGTTTTTATTATCAAGCACAACGAATTTGGTACATCACATCTTTAAAACCTCTCATTAATGGCTCTATTTTTATAGGGACATCAACAAAAGTTATATACACCGCTGTTATAGAAAAACTACTCGTTATTATAACCCTATCTATAATTTCGTCGTGCATTATCTTCTTTGTTTTGCGAAACATAGGCACCACACTCGTCAATCAAATAGAAAAAATTACAAATGTTATTAGCACGGTATTACGAACGAGAGATTTCTCCAAAAGAGTGCAATTAGATACCTATGACGAAGTCGGTATTTTATCCTCTCATATTGATTTATTGTTAGGAGAAGTCCAAAAACAATTTGAAGCATTGAGCTCATTACAGAAAAGCTTACAAGAACAAATATTAATACAACAACAGAATTTTGAAAATGAAAAACTATTACGGCAAAAGATTGAAAAATCGCTAAAAAGAGAAGAGAGCCGATTTGAAGCATTAATTCAAAATGTAAATAGCATTATTTTAAGAATGCAACCAGATGGCATCATTACCTTCATCAATCGTTTCGGTGAAAAATTCTTTATGTATGACCACGGAGAACTTCTGGGAAAAAATGTCGTCGGTACTATCGTCCCCCTTACAGATTCCAATCAACACAATTTAAGGGACATGATTCTGGATATTGGTAAGAACCCCCAAAAATATATTAAAAATGAAAACGAAAACATGAAGAAAAATGGCGAGCGGGTCTGGATATCGTGGTCGAATAAAGCCATATATGACGACAATGGGAACATTATAGAAATCTTATGTGTCGGAAATGACCTGACCGAACATCGCCGTATGGAACAGGAGATATTAAAAACAAAGGAACAGTTAGAACAGAAAAATAGAGAACTAATGGCTACCATTGAACAAGCCAACCGCTTAGCTATGAAAGCAGAAATTGCAAGTCAAACTAAAACCCTCTTCCTCGCACACATGAGTCATGAAATTAGAACACCACTAAATGGAATCATCGGTATTCTCCATCTATTAAAAGAAACCGACACAAATGAACAAAATCAAAACCTCATTCAAATGGCTCTTCACAACTCGGAAGCTCTGCTTTCATTACTTAATGATTTACTTGATTTTTCACAAATAGAAGCAGGCTCTGTATCTCTACGTAAAGAGCCATTCTCACCAAGAGAAATCGTCGAAGATATCATACAAATGTTTTGGCAACGAGCTCATAAGAAGCAGTTGGAAATTGGGTGTCTCATCTCCAAAGATTTGCCCGACCACATTATTGGCGATGGGAGTAAAGTGCGACAAATTCTGATTAACCTCGTCGGAAATGCAATTAAATTTACAGAGCAAGGAGAAGTTTGTATAGAACTAAAAGTAATTGAATCAACTAATAACTCTGTTCTAATTAGGTTCGAAGTCTCAGATACAGGTATAGGAATTCCTGAAACAGAACAGGATAAAATATTTCTTGCTTTCGAACAAGGCTCATTAAAAGAGGAGAAAAAATACGAGGGAACAGGGTTAGGATTGACAATAAGCAAACAATTGGTCGAACTTATGAAAGGTAAAATGGGGCTAAATAAGAACATTCACGGGGGAACAACCTTCTGGTTTGAAATCCGTTTTCCATTAGCACCTCCAGAAGAAGCGGAGCATGCAAAACCTACTCAAAAATATCTGTGGTTAATAGCAAAAAATAAACATCTCATTCATTCCATCGAGGAATGTGTTCTCTCATGGGAAATGATACTTAATGTTTGGGATTCCGTAGAAGATTGCTTATCTCATTACACATCTCAAACTAATAAGAATCTCTTCACAAGTACCAACACAGTAATTTTATTTGACTTGAAATTATTTGAAGATAATCGATATAAAATCTCAGATTTGATAAAACAAAAAATACCTTTCATCGTTTTATATCCATCGGATATATGTCCCCTTGACGAAGCAAATACTATATTTAAGGACTTTATTCAGATACCATACCCCATTAAAAGAAAAGAGTTACTTGAAGCACTCAATACAATTGCAAAATCAGAGAAGCTAAAAATCGGTGAGGGTGAACAAGAAAAAACATCACAGAACAAAGTGAAAGTACTCGTCGCAGAAGATAACCCCATCAACCAAAAGGTTATTCTTGAATTTCTTTCTCGAAGGGGGTATCAAGTCGATATTGTTGATAATGGAAATGATGCTCTTAAAAAACACGATACAAACCATTACGATTTGATTCTTATGGATGTAGAGATGCCAGGGATGAATGGTTTAGAAGTTACAAAGAAAATAAGAGAACAAGAAAAAACGTCGGGGAAACATATTCCCATTATCGCATTAACCGCTTACGCATTCGAAGAGTATAAAAGCCGATGTCTTGAAGCTGGCATGGATGGATATCTAATAAAACCCCTTTCTCCAGAATCGCTTGTCGAAACCGTAAAAAAAATTACAAGCCTCCCAAAAAACAATATGGTTGACAATATTGCTGTTGCTCCAACAGCCTCCCCAGAGGCTGACTTGATTTTTGATGAGAAAACAGTATTACAACGGATAGACAATGATATCGAACTCCTTATGTCTGTAGTTAAAATATTCCTACAAACACATCCAACATATATATCCAAAGCTAAAGTGGCTATAGATAACGAAGACTACATAAATTTCCACAAAACAATTCATACCTTGAAAGGTGCTCTGGGAAATATCGGCGCTGTTAAAGCAGAAAAGATAGCAAAAATTCTTGAACAAAAATCGTATGGACAGGATAAAGGCGACTGGAATACGCTCTCTGTATTATTTAAAGAATTAATTCTTGCAATAGAAGAATTAAAAAATATTTTGGTAAAAAAATTCCCCGAGACGGTTTAATTATTTGAGAATACCCCCACGCTTATTACTTAACCGAATCCCTTGCAACATCATTTGCAATTCTTCAGGATTATCTGACATATCCAAAGCCATATCCAAGGTGATTAACGAATTCCGAACTAACTGAAACAAACTGTCATTAAACGTTTGCATCCCCTCTTCTCTACCTTGTTGTATGGCAGTATCCAATTGACTTATCCGATTCTCTTTAATCAGTTTGCGAACAATAGGCGTATTAAATAAAATCTCGCACGCAGGAACTCTACCACGACCATCCGCTCGCGGAAGAAGCCGCATACACATAATTGCCTTCAGGTTCATAGACAATTGAGAACGAACCTGGTCATGTTGATTGCTCGGGAAAAAGTCAATAATGCGGTCTATCGTTTGCATTATATTCGTTGTGTGCAGAGTACTAAAAACGAGATGCCCCGTCTCCGCAGCACTCACCGCCGCCATAAATGTCTCATGGTCTCGCATCTCACCAATAATGATAACATCCGGATCCTGTCGCATTACCGTTTTCAATGCACTATTGAAATCATGAGTATCTATAGAGATTTCTCTCTGGTTTATCACAGATTTCTTGTCTACATGAATAAACTCAATTGGGTCCTCAATCGTGATGATGTGACATGCACGATTCTGGTTAATATATTCCGTTATTGCAGCAAGTGTGGTCGATTTACCACTGCCTGTGGTGCCTGCAATAAGAATTAATCCCCTCTGTAACTCTGCAAATCGAACTACCTGCGGAGGTAAACATAATTCCTCAAAACTCTGTATGCGCGTCTTAATCCTCCGCATCACACAAGAAATAGTACCGCGTTGACGAAATACATTAACTCGGAAACGACCCACACCTTTTTCAGAAAAAGCAAAATCCAATTCACCCCGCTGAGAAAAGACACGTAACTGTTCATCTGTCATCATAATATTCAAAATCTGCGACATGGTCTCTGGATAAATAGCATCTTCGCCTACACTTGCCAACTCACCATTAATGCGGAAATAAGGGGGACTCCCTGTCTTCAAATGAATATCCGAAGCATCCTTTTGAACTGCACGTTGAAGCAATTTAATAAATTCATTTCGAATTGGTGATGTACTCATAATCTACTTTTTCTCTTCTTCATCCTTACTTAACTTAACATATTGTCGTATCCATGTTGGAACCGAGTTTAATGTTGGTTTCCCATTTCTCTTTTCTTCCTCAGCATTATTCAATACTTCTTCCGGAAAAAGTTCTCCTTCTTTCTTATTCTTTATTGTATCATCAACAGGCGTTTCCTTGCTCTTTTTATTGACAGACTCATCTAATTGAACGTCGATTTTCTCGTCATTCTCAACTGGTGATATTAAATCAATATTAGAAATATTCGTAATGGTTTTAGGAATAAATTCATTATCTTTCTGTTCCTCAGGGAAACCTGCCGCAATGACAGTAATACAAATCTCTTCCCTCGGTTCTCTACCAACCATCGCTCCAAAAATAATATTCGCCTGCGGACCTAATATCTCCCGTAACTTGTTGCCTGCACGATGAACTTCATCAATCTTCATATCAGAACCACCATGGATATTTAATATGGCACCCTTGGCTCCTACAACACTTTTGCAATCTAATAAATTGCACTCAATTGCACGGAGGACTGCTTCCTCTGCCCGCTTCTCACCTCTGGCAAAACCAATCCCAAGGTGAGCCCGACCACTATTTTGCAAAATAGTACGAACATCTGCAAAATCAATATTTATCAATTGTCGAATTTTGATTAAGTCAGTAATTGCACGAATACCATTATGCAATACTTCATCCACCTTTAAAAAGGCTTCCTTCACTGTTAAATCTTTCAGTGCGACAACACGGTCATTAGGAATGACAATTAAAGCATCAACATGTTCCTTCAATAGTTTAATCCCCTCATAAGCATCTCGCCTCCGTTTAGGTCCTTCAAACTCAAACGGAAATGTTACCACTGCTACTGTTAATGCACCTAATTGTTTTGCAATCTCCGCCACAATCGGTGCAGCTCCAGTCCCAGTTCCACCTCCCATGCCTGCTGTTAAAAACACCATGTGAGCCCCTTCCAACGCTTCCCGTATCGGTCCACGGTCTTCTTCTGCTGCAGATAAGCCTACTTCAGGAATTGACCCCGTCCCTAATCCATCTGTTAATCGGGCACCTATCTGAATTTTTATCGGAGCCGGCGACGCAGATAATGCTTGATAATCAGTATTTATAGCAATGAACTCTACTTCTTCCATCTTTTGTTCTATCATTCGCTCCACAGCATTTCCACCTCCTCCACCTACACCACATACTTTAATAAGTATTTTTTTGCCCGGAAAATCTTCTTTTCCTGTCATAACTCCGGAAAACCCGTGAACCGGCGGAGAGATTCTCTCCTCCTGCGTTTCTACTTTTTTCCCTTGCTCTTCATAATTCTCAGGGTCAATAAGTGTAAATCTCTGCGTCATCTCTTTATCCTCCTCGGGCTAATACCCAATGTATTATATTTTTATTTGTAAATAATATCATCATTGAACCTAAGGTCTAAATATTCAGAACACGACAACCGTGTTAAATCGACTTTATTTAATGCAATAGAAAAATTCTGAACCTGACGCTTTAAGTTTTCCCGCTTCCATCGAGTTTCACAGGGAACTTCATTAAAGAAAACTTTTAAATTATTACCATCTTCAACAACAATCTCCGAAATAGTAATTTGTCGTTCCCGTGGCACTTGATTATACTCATACCAAAACTCCAACGCAGACCAAAGCCCCTCATCATCTAAATAGCCCCCTGGCTTAATTTCGTTCTGTTCCGTTATACCAGAAATCAGTGGACCATAGGATTCCTTAATGTTATGAATCTGTTTTAGAATCTTCCCAGTATGTGAAATAAGAAATAATTTGTCGTCTAAAAATAACGTTGCATACGGCGAAAGCTCTTGAACATGAACAACAACAGTATCTGGATGCGTTTTTTCTACAACGCAATCCAAGATAAACGGGTTCTTCATAAATTCATACCTTATTTCCTCCGAACTCAATCTCAACCAATTCTTTTCTTTAATACTATTTATGGAATGAAGCAAATCCGTCTCCTGAAAATATTTTAAACCCTCAATACGAACCTCTTTCACCGCATAACGTGGGTCTTCTAAACATACCAGTATTAAAAAAACAATTACAATAATGACAGATAAAAAAACAAGAACACCACCTAAATACCCAAGGTTCCTTAAAAATCTTTTTATTCTACCAACCACACCCCCTTTATTATTTTTCGTCTTTCTTCTAACGATTGGGTATGTCCCATAAATGGTCTTATGCATTGTTTACTCCCTCATCAATATATGTTAATAATGGCTCGGCAATCTTATTAATATTCCCAGCACCTAAAATTAAAACAACATCACCGTCTTTTAACTGTTTCACCAGAAAATTAGGAACATCATACATATCTCTTATAAGGTATACATGGTCTGCCCCTTGCCTCCTTGCTGAATCAACAATAAGACTTGCATCTACACCTTCAATAGGACTCTCTCGCGAAGGATAAATGTCCGTCACAATTGCCATGTCCGATTTCAAAAGCACTTCCGCAAACGTATCTGCAAAAAACTTTGTTCGACTATAAAGATGTGGCTGGAAAATAACAATGAGTCGTTTCGGTTTAATCCACCGAACAGCCTCCATCGTGCTGGCAATCTCAGTCGGGTGATGTGCATAATCTTCGATAACAACAACGCCTTTCCTTTCTCCACAAAGTTGAAGTCGTCTTTGAACCCCTTCAAATTGCCTCAAACCATCTGAAATCAAACCAAATTTTAAACCTAAACATAAACCCACAGCACAAGCACCAAGAGCATTACGGATGTTATGGATACCTAACGAATGAATAACCACTTCACCAAGCCTACCTACAACACCTAATCGCTCATCCTGATTTATTACTGTAAACCGCGTTTTAATACTCCGTAACAACTCACTCACTGATGCGAATTTCTCACACATTTCAATTTTTATATCTACACCCCTAAGAGAAGCGGTTTCATCAAGTCCATACGTAATACAAACACTCTCTATTTCCGATAAAATAGATTTGATATTCGGATCATCAATACAAAGAATGGAATAACCATAAAAAGGAACACCATTACAAAAATCTATAAATGCCTGCTTAATGCGGTCTAAAGTCCCATAGTATTCCAAATGCTCCGCATCAATACTGGTAACCACTGCAATCGTGGGATGTAATCTCAAAAAAGAACCATCATGCTCATCCGATTCCGCAACAAGATAATCACCGGTGCCCCAGCGAGCATTCGTCCCACTTCGGTGAAGAATCCCACCAACAATACTTGTTGCACCAATATTCGCATGGTCTAAAAATGACGCTATCATAGAGGTGGTCGTAGTCTTCCCATGTGTCCCACCAACCACAACAGCATTCGGCTTTAAACGAATTAGGTCTGCTAACAAATCACTTCGATGAATTACAGGTACCCCTCGCTCCTTCGCTGTGACTATTTCTACATTATCATCAGATACTGCGGCTGAACGTACAACAATTCCTGCATCTCCAATATTCGCAGACGCATGACCTTCATAAAATTTAAGACCATAACCTATCAATCTATCAATAATCTCAGAACTTTTTAAATCCGAACCAGAAACCTCATACCCGAGATTGAGCAAGATTTCAGCTAAACCGCTCATCCCGATACCACCAACACCAACAAAATGAACTTTTCGCTTTACTCCATTCATTCCTTTGACCCTAAAAGTAAAATACGATATATAGTATACAATATATAGTATAAAAACAAAAAAGCAAAAATCAATATTTTTTATTATTAATTTTCCAACTCTAATTGACCTTATTTTGTTAAATTAAAAGAGTGTTTAGTCATATAATTTCCAAATTTTTTTCACCATGCTTTTATTGTTCAATAACTATTGTGTGTAAACATAATTACAACGACAAATACAAAATATCTATCTATAATCTTATTTACAATCTCTAAAGGAAAGGAGTTTAAGAACACCTTACTATTCTACCATTAACACCTTCAACTTACCCATTGGTTTTCGGCTTATAATAAGTAACCCAATATTCTATTTCAACAGTCTCACTTCAATTGGAGTGGTAGACCTATGTGTGTGAATAAAAAAGTAATCGACTGAGTTAGGGCGAACACATAGGTTCTGCTCTTGATCTTTAATCTGAAAACATTTGCAATTGGCAGAATCATATGTCTGTCCCCAAAAATAGTTAAAGAAATACTTCTCTGACCGTTACTTCCTTACACCAAAGAAGTAGTTTGTAAACTCCTTGCCATTATCCGTTAACACAGCCTCTATCGTATGGAGAT
>JAIWNQ010000146.1 GCA_020216745.1 Candidatus Hydrogenedens sp. | reverse complement strand
GTTTCCCTGTTTTTTCAGGGCTTAAATCCTCAAAAAGGGTGTGTATAAAACGAACATTTTTCAAATTGTGTTGTAAACCGTTGTTTATAAATTCTTTATTTGCCTCAGCAACATCTAATTGAAATAATAATGGTGCTAATATCTGTGTATCTACACCTTCGGCGTAGCCTAATTGAAGGCACGTCATTTCCGGATTTAAGTATGGTTTGAATGTCCGCACAATAAGTTCACGTATGACTTTATCCTGATGAGAACCTTTTGTATAGGTTTTTCCTACGTGTTCAATAAATTTATATTCATCCATTTACATGCTCCAATCAATCAATGTTTCTATCATATCTACACCAAATACAGGTATGGTTTTAACCTTGGAGACTTCCTGTCGTTCGCTATATGAATCGTCGATAAATATGGAATTATCTTCTGTAATATAATCTGATTTTTTATCTTTCTCAGATAATATAATGATACGTGTGAATATGTTTTCAATTCCATATTGTTTTAACAAAGGTAAAATATTTTCTTTATGTCTGGTTAGTAAAGTAACTGGAATGTGGTTCCCCTTACATTGTATTAAAAACATAAAAATAAAAGAGTTTAGTTTCCCTTTTATGAAAAGTGTGTCATCAAAATCGATGTAAACATGTTCATATTTTATCTTATAATCTGATTGAATATTGTTTTCATGAAGTGAATTGACAAAATGATTAGACAGACAACGTAACATTCTATTTGGGAACGATTGCTCGGAAATATTCAGGGGCAAACCGAGAGCATCGTAGACAGTTAATAAGGGAAGGTTTACTCCACGGTTTCGGAAAAGTCCCATACCTCCACTTACACGTGGGGCAATTTCGAGAAGCACTAATTGTCCGTCGTTATTCCGTTTCATCTGGAAGAACCATGCTCCTCGAAATTTTAGGTGTGAATGAATACATTCTGCAAAGGGTATAAATTCTGTTTTATCGATAATCTGCGTATCTACGCTGATGCCATTTGCTACACGTTTTCGTTCTCTTGCCCCGACAAAAATCAAGGTTCCTTCAGAGTTGGTAAAGCAATCAACTGTATACTCTATACCAGACAAATATTCTAATATAAGTAAGTCGTTTCTGGTTTCAAGAAGCCCTTCTAATTCTTTCATTGTATTTACTTTATATACTCCTCTTGAACCTTCTCCGACTCGTGGTTTGAGAAATACAGGGAAATGGCTTACATCATGAGGATTTTCATAAACGTGTGGAGTAGGTATGTAATCTTTAAAATATTGGTATGTTTTTAATTTGTCTCGGCAAATAACACAAGTATCATAAGGAGATATAAGGACTTTAGAGGGCAATTTGTCTCTGTTTTCTGAAAGATACAAACCTACTGTGTCATGTGCTGGAAAAATAAATTCGATATCATTCTTTTTCAATAGGGAATTGAAAGCATTGATAAAATCAGGATGGTGAACAAATGGTACGTTTGTGGTGTAATTTTGGAACATAATGTAGCCAGCGTCGCAGTCAAGGCTTGTTGCTCCATATAATTTGATATGGCGTGAATAGGCTAAAGAGCGGAATATTTCTAAACCGATTTCTGTACCTCCTGGAAAAACCAAAACACGGATAGGGATATTTAAATCCCGAAAACATTTTTTGCTCATATTCATTTCCATGTTGGGAATGTTTGAATTAGCTCGCATATTTGTAAAACAATTTCAGGATTTAGACTGCCATACATGGGAAGACATAATATTCGTTGAGATATTTCTTCAGCTATGGGTGTCGGATGTGTTGGTATTTGGCTATGTGTTATGTAATATGGAATTTTATTGCATAAGGGATAGAAATACTTACGAACAATAATGTTGCAACTCCGTAGCCGTTGATACAATTCGTCCCTTGTTAATCCATACTGTTCTTTATCTATCTCTATTGGGAAATAGGCATAGTTCCATTCGCATCCCTTTGGTATGGACACAAGTTTAATTCCTGAACAATTCTTTAATCTTTTGCAGTATAAATTATATAACTCGTTCCTCCTCTTTATTTCGTTATCTACCATTGGTAATAATGCTAAACCAAAGGAAGCGGATAGTTCTGACATTTTGCCATTTATGCCGACACCGATTATTGTTTCCTCATCAGCAATACCGAAGTTTTTCATAAAATATGCTAATCTGGCTTGCTCTGGATTATGACAAATTAAGGCACCTCCTTCGGCGGTAGAAAATAATTTAGTTGCATGGAAGCTTAATACAGAAATATCTCCGTAATCACATAGTGCCCTTCCACGAAAACGGCATCCGAATGTATGTGCAGAATCATAAATGATAGGGATGGAATACTTTCTGGAAATGGTTTCATAAGCATCAACATCACATGGAATCCCATAAACATGGACAGGCAAGATGGCTTTGGTACGTGGTGTTATTGCTTCCTCGACCTGTTTTGGGTCTAATCCGTAGGTGTCTTTTTGAATGTCACAAAATACAGGCTTTAAGCCATTCCAGCATATAACATGCGGTGTCGCAGGAAAGGTAAAGGGAGTAGTGATAACTTCACCCTCCTCGATGTTTAAAATTTTTAATGCAATAAGGAGAGCAATTGTCCCATTACAAAAAAGCACTAATTCTTTAACATTAAGGTATTGTTTTAATGCTTCTGTAAATTTTTGATGCCAATACGCTTCATTTGTTAACCATAATGAATTCCAAATTGAAGAAAGATACTGTTGATATTGGTCAAAAGATGGCATAATTGGACGTGTGACATATATACTTTCTTTGAAGCGGTGCTGTTCTATGTATCTATTTAAATCCATAAAAGAACCTTGTTTTATTGATGATGTGATAAATTATACAATAAGAACATTTCTTTAATAATGTATTAAGTTTAACATAGGTGACCCCTTTAATGAATACGACAAATGACTTAACGTCAGAAAATAAATCGACCCAAAAAAGTAGACGAATAGGTAATGTTGTTATTAATATAGGTTTATTTATTGCTGGTCTTTGTGTATCATTTGGAATTGCAGAGATATTTTTTGCTACATGGGAATCATATCTCTTGAAAACGATGGGAGTTTTTGTGCCTGTTGACCCTAAATATGATGGTGCAGCATGGGAAGTTGACCCTATGCAAGCAGGACGTTTTGTATGGCAGGCTGATGGAAATAGCATAGTGCACATTCGTTCCAAAAATAAAAAGTTAATGTATGAATTGCGACCAAATGCGGAAATATCTGAAATAATAAAGATAAATTCAGGTGGTTTTAGAGACAGAGAGTATCCAAAGGAAAAGCCTTCTAATGTATTTCGTATAGCCGTTGTTGGCGATTCTGTTACATTTGGCTGGAGACAGAGGCTTGAAGATACATACCCCAAAAAATTAGAGGCATTACTTCAAAACCACAATACTCCAAATACCCAGTTTGAAGTGTTGAATTTTGGTATTGGTGGGTATAATGCGGAACAAGAAGCAGAACTGTTACGTGTAAAAGTTTTGGATTATCATCCTGACCTTATTCTTATCGGTTTTTGTCCAAATGATGGGCAAATTGGTTTTGATGGTGGACTATGGTGGCATTTTTTTCACGGACCCTCAAGAACTATTTCTTTTATTCGGCTTATGTCTATTTACCGAGAATACAAAGCAGACCCTCTCTTTCTTTTACGACGTGCATATAGAGATATTCTGAACATTACTCAGGAAACGAACATACCCATTCATATTTGTATTTTCCCCATGATTCAAGGGGATGAATTATATGTTACGCCAGGGTTTATACAATTATTGGAGCAATTAAACCTTCCCTACTTTAATTTAGTTCCTCTATTTGCTGAGAACGATTATAAACAATTGATGCTTGATACGGTTCATTTTACAGTGACTGGACATGAGTTTACTGCCCAAAAAATTTATGAATACCTCGTTAGAAATAAAATAGTGCCATTATCTACCAATGAGATTGCTAACAATTGAGCCTTATCTTTATTAAGTAGGTGTTCTTTTCCAAATATAGATTGCAATAGTAAAAAATATGAAGTTTGCGAACCATGCACTTAACAAAGGTGGTAACACTTCAAGGTATCCTAAACCTGTAAATAATACGAAGAATAATGTATATGTAATAGCGGTAATGGTGGTTACCCCGAAACTTAATATCAGCCCTCCTTTTCTCCATAGTGTAGATAAAGGTAATGCAAGTAATAACATGATAAGGACGCTTACTGGTCGAGATAATCTGGAATACCAATCTACCTCGTATTTATAGGTTGGTATCCCAAATAACTGTGCACGTTTTAGTTCCTGATAAAATTGCCACCATGTTTTAAGTTCTTGAGGCAATTCCAGAGCGAACAATGTTTCTGGTGGCTCTGAAAATGGTGCAGGGATTTGGGTTATTCGTATCACTTGTTGTTCCATATCTTTTTTGGGAAAGAGAATAAAGTGCCTACCATCTTCTAATAGCCATTTCTTTTGTGTTGTATTCCACCAAATATAGCGAGCCCGAATCTCATCAATACGTTCATTCTGAATACGATGGATTACCACATCTCTACCCGTAAGGGCTTCCCGATTGAATCGCAAGATATGGCAAGTCCAACCACCACTTAAATTTGTCCAGCTTACACCAGATTTTGTATCTCCCAGATGATACGAAAAATATTGTTTTTCAAGAGTTCTAAATTGTGATGCACACCAACCCCCCAAAGTATCTTCAAGAAAAAAACTACCAATACTTAGTAATGAAGCTACGATTAAAGCACTAATGGTAATTCGTGCAAAACGGATACCACCAGAAAGTAAGGCGGTTATTTCTCCTTCCTGGGCACTGCGTCCCCAGACTAAAAAAGTTGTTAACATTACCGATGCAGATAGAAAGTGATATTGGAAGAATATTTTAGGCATGGAAAGAAGATAATATTGAGTAATGATGAAAAATGGGATATTGTATTTTCGGACAGATTCCTGTCGTGTAGCGAAAAAATCAACTAAAATATACAAGAAGGCAAGGGCAATAATGACACGTAGGAACGTTTTTATCCATGAGGACAGAAAATACCTATCTATAGTTTTCATAAACGGTCTGCCTTAATCAATAGGATAAATCCAATACCACCTATAATCAAATTAGGTAACTGATGGAGTAGGCATTTCATATATAAAGGCATAAGTCCACCGCCACCAGCGAGTTTATAAAGGAGGAAGTAAAGTCCTACAATTAAAAAACCGGAGGAGAAAGCATAAGTAGTGCCTGCTCCACGCATCCGCACACCGATAGGGGATGCTATTAATCCTAATGCCAAACACATAAAGGGAAAAGAAAGCCTGTCTGCAATCTCACTACGGTACTTTTTTAAATCAGATAAGAGGGGTAATCCTTTTGTTCTTTCATATTCATTTGACAAATGTGCATGTTCTTTTAACAATTCTCGTAGTGACATTCCTGTTCTAAGTTTAATTGTTTCTAAAGGTTGCAACGGTGGAATCACTTTTTCGAGTCGTTCGAAACTACCACGAATAACCTGATTATCTCTTTCCTGAGATTCAATCCAAAAACCATTTAACATCTCTAAAACATTTTCTTTTTCACCTTTTCGCCAACGTGCTTTATCTGCATAAAAAGCAATAACTTTTCCATCTTCTTCTGGTTGTAGAACCACGATATCTAATAATTCTCCTTTCTCATTTCGTTGGCGGATATATACTCGCAATTTTCCATATTCATACATTTTGCCTGTAGGGATTAAGTCAAGAGTAATTCGTAGTGGTAAATCCATTCTTGCCAATTTCATTAATTGACGAAAAGCCCAGGGTTGAGCGATGTCTTGTACGGCAAAACACACAATACTTAGCATGAACGATAATATTACTGTGGGCAAAGCAATTCTAAACATAGAAATACCACCTGCGGTCATTGCGATAATTTCACGAAATCGACTCATCCGTTCATACGTTAACATCAATCCAAATAAAAATGTTACAGGGATAATCATTCCAACCATCATCGGGAGTGCATATAGGGACATCCATAAAAAATCGGAAACTCGCAAAGGTGCAAGAGGAAATTCATCTAATAATTCTTTAACCTGCTGTTGAAGAATGCCACTAATCATAAGTACAGATACCGCCAGAAACGAAATAATCATTGGCGGAATAACTTGCCGTAAAATATATCGGTCTACTCTTGTTATAATCATTCTCTGAAATGTATTTCCCTAAAAAGTGTTTAAGTATTGGAACTAATATTCTAATGCATGTGAGGATATAAAAGGAATTTGTACATTGCTAGATAACAAAGCGAACAATATATAGGTAATACATGCACGAGATAATTTTACTACGAAATAAAATATTACAATGGTATCGGAAGAATGCAAGACCGCTTCCTTGGCGAAAAACAAAAGAACCCTATTTTATTTGGTTATCTGAGATTATTTTACAACAGACACAAATTGAACAAGGAACAAAATACTACTTACAGTTTATAAACACGTTTCCAACGGTTCAAAACCTTGCCAATGCAACAGAAACAGAAGTTCTTAAACTCTGGGAAGGGTTAGGTTATTATACGCGGGCACGAAATTTGTTAAAAACAGCAAAAATTGTTGTCTCTCAATATAATGGACAATTTCCTACATCATATTCCGAATTGTTAAAACTTCCTGGTATCGGTCCTTATACCGCTTC
This sequence comes from Candidatus Hydrogenedens sp., assembly GCA_020216745.1. GTDB lineage: Bacteria > Hydrogenedentota > Hydrogenedentia > Hydrogenedentales > Hydrogenedentaceae > Hydrogenedens. Next base: position 3,317 of record JAIWNQ010000146.1, on the reverse strand, counting down.
TGCAATCAGTAGCATTTGTTTTAATCAGCCGATACCAACGATTGATGGAAATGTTCGACGGGTATTGTCTCGTTTGTTTGAAATAAAAGGGTTACAGGGAAGTATAGAGTTTGAAGACACTGTGCAAGATTGTGCCAATAGATTAGTTTCACATAGGTTTCCAGGAGATTTTAATCAGGCATTAATGGACTTGGGTTCTACCATCTGCAAACCGACAAATCCCTCGTGTTATATATGTCCTGTAAAAAAGTATTGCCTTGCACATAAACATGGGAAAGAGCAATTATTACCCGAGAAAAAGAAGAAGAGTGCAATGCCTGTTTTGAACTGGGCGGTAGCAATTCTAATTAATAAAGAAAATATATTATTAAAACAAGAAAAGGAACAAAATTTTTTGAAAGGTTTATATGCTTTACCATGGTTAGATATTAAAAATAACAGGGGTATGATGTTAGTCCAAAAGAGATTAACACGATGGGTTAAATCGTTGGGGATTAAATGCAATTGCAAATGGACTTATTTGTTTCAACATGAACGAAAATATTCTCACAGAATTATCCATTTTTATGTATTTAAGGGGGTTCTTAATAGAGAGGGACAACATAATGAGATTGCATTATCTTATTTGTGGATACCATTGAGAGATTTGAATCAAATCCCCTTTTCAAGGGCATTTTTGGAAATTATCGAGAAAGCTATCCTATAAGCCACTTAATTAAAATATAATTTCCATTTTACATGGCTTTTAGGTCGATAGAGCGGTATTGAACCGCTTCAGCAATGTGATTGTCCGTAATAGTGTCTTTTCCTTCAAGGTCAGCAATAGTTCTTGCCATCCGTAGAATCTTATCGTATGCACGTGCACTTAACCCGAGATATTCAACAGCCTGAACGAGCAATTGTTGTGCTGTATCTGGAAGTTTGCAGTATTTCCGTAATTGTTTGGTATCGAGATGTGCATTAAGAAGGGTAGATGTCCCATGACGATATGTTTGGCGATTTCGTGCTTCTTGAACCTGACTACGAATATCAGTACTACTTTGTCCCGAAGATTGATTTTTGGTCAATTCATCAAAAGATAGAGCGGGTACTTCGATGTGCATGTCAATGCGGTCTAACAACGGTCCAGAAAGTCTGTTTATGTACCGTTGAATATCACCTGGCGAACAACGGCAAGTGCGTTTTGGGTCAGTACGACAACCACAAGGACAAGGATTCATTGCCGCCACGAGCATAAACCGACTTGGCAAAGTTATGGCATAATGAGCACGGCGGATGTGGATGAAGCCTTCTTCCAATGGTTGACGTAACACTTCTAAAGTAGAGCGGTTAAATTCAGGTAATTCGTCGAGGAACAAAACGCCATTATGTGCAAGACTTATCTCACCAGGCTGGAAATTGGCTCCACCGCCAACCATTGCAACTGTTGATGTGGTGTGATGTGGTGAACGAAATGGTCTTGTTGCAATAAAAGAGGAATTTTGACCTTTCCATGAGGCAACGCTGTAAATTTGTGTAGTTTCAAGGGACTCTTCAAAGCTCATCTCAGGTAGAATCCCAGGAATACGTGATGCTAGCATCGTTTTCCCTGTACCTGGTGGGCCAATCATTAGTATATTATGCCCACCTGCAGAAGCAATTGTTAAGGCACGCTTAACATGAGCCTGACCCTTTACATCTTCAAAATCTAATGTGTGAACCCCTTTTTTCTGGAACAATTCTTGATAATTTGTTTTCCATGGTGAGAATATCTCGGGTGTATGGAGATAATTAATCGCATCATTTAAATTGTTGATAGGTATCACATTAATATCATGGACTAAACCTGCCTCTTCCGCATTATCTCTGGGCACAAGGATAGAATAAAATCCAAGTTTTCGGGCAAGAATTGCCATCGCTAAAGTGCCAGGCACTTGTCGTACGGAACCATCAAGAGCCAATTCTCCTGCTATCAATACCTTACTTATATCTAATTCTGGTTTGGCTTGTTCACCTGCGAGAATAAGTCCTAAAGCGATGGGTAAGTCTAAGTAACTTCCCTCTTTACGAATATCTGCTGGTGCTAAATTTACAATTACTCGACCCCGTGGAAAACGGAATCCTGAATTCCGTAAAGCAGATGCCACTCGCTCACGACTTTCTTTCACTGCTGTATCTGCCAAGCCGACAACATCCGTTTTATTATCGCCGTACGTTATATCTACCTCCACAGTTAATGGAAATGCTTCTATCCCTAAAATATGTGCTGATTGAACCCGTGCCAGCATGTTTATTCCTTCTTATCTGTTTCTTTATAAAATCCATTTTGACTTTCTATTATATCACTCAAATTCAGATATTTACTCAAATTTGTAAATAGTGGCTCTGGCTCTTGACATAAATATGAGATATGTTCACAAAGTAAAAGGATTTCTCCACGATTAGTCGTTTTGAATTGCTTGAGGAATTTATATAAATATTGTCAAATTAGGATTTTATGTCTGGTGATTACTTTTTCGGTTCTGTCTGGTTTGGGGTAGATGTATTTTCTGTGGGTGGAGAGGGAACAACAAAAGTTCCGTCTGGAATTTTGACATCTGTCTTTACATTTTTAAATTCGCATGTAAACATTGGGGTTAGGTCTTTCCCAAGAATTTCTAATTTCCGCATAATACCAATATCAGGATCCATCAGAACATAGGCACCTTGGAAATCCCCTGTTTGGCCTTGTTTCGGTGTAAGTTGTAACGTTATCATTTTCTTGCCGTCATACTCAGTTTCGGGCTTTACTGTAATATCTACCTTGTCTTTAATTACATCAAAAAGATTTTTTCCGCCAGGAGGAATGCTCCCTTTAGTTATATCCGGGGGTGTTTTAAATGTTTCTTGGTTGGTTAATAATTTGTAAGTAACATAATAATCTGTACCATCAAAAAAGACGTGTGCTTGAGCAAATGGATTGTTTAGCAAGGAAGTATCTCCTGATTCAACCAATGTTGCTGGAAATGCAGAGATTTTTTGCATATACTTCTCTTTATCTCCTTCTCTTTGAACCCATAATTCACCGATACCTTTTAGTTTAAGGTTTACATTGTTGACGGGTAGGGTAGCGTCTGCAGAAATATCTGCACTAATAGTTTTTTGTTTTTCCCATGCGGTAATAAGTTTTGCCTTAGTTTCGTCCACAGATGGCTGTGCAAATAGAGTTGTTGAGAAAAGAGTAAAAATGATAAAGAGTGTGAATAGGTTTAGTGATTGTTTGTTCATGGTTTATTCCTTCTAATTAAGTTTAATGTTGTTTCGGTGTAATACGGATAGTGCTCATAAATCCATTATGG
>JAIWNQ010000145.1 GCA_020216745.1 Candidatus Hydrogenedens sp. | reverse complement strand
TCACTAAGCTGTATAGGTTTTCCACTATTATCAAGTCCTTTCTGAATTTCAATAGTATCCAAAACCTCAAACTGGTAGTAAGGGCTGTTTCGTGCATAAATGTGGTCAATGCTCGACTCAATATTCATAACTCGGGTCAGGTTAGCAATCATAACGAGGCTATCATGAGCCACATCTCCACGGCGAGTGTTGAAGTCTCCGACTAAAATAACAGGGTATTCCGTCCAGCAGGCTGTATTAATGTAATTAGCAAGTTCCTTCATCTGAGCCTCTTTTACATATTTGTATTTTGGATTGCCATAGCCTGCCTGAGCGTGTGTATTAAAAAAGTCTAAGAAGCCTATTTCAGGTATTTCGATACGAGAAAGTCCGCACCCTTTCCCTGCCCACCAATCGCCTTCCCAAAACCGATACCAATCCCCCGTAACTTTATATCTATAGAAGAATATTTCACGAATAGGAAACGCACTCATTGTAAATTTTCCACTACCTACCAAACCACTGGGAAAATATTGATAATACTTTAATCGGCTTTTTGTTGTTAGTTCTTTGATTAAGATATCTCGGTCTTTCTGGATAAAGGATTCCTGAAATCCAACGATGTCTGGGTCTAATTCAATCAGCTTTCTTGCCAGAGCATACATTCGTTCTTGGCGGTTCCTACCCACAACCCACGTATCTTGTATGTTATAAGTAACAATTTTCAAAGTTATAGGTTCGCTTAGCGGTTTTCGTTCCACATTTTTATATATACTGTTTCTAAAATCGTGTGGATTGGGATTATGATTTGCACTGTATACTGCTAATAACAAAAAAGTGATGATTGGAAATAAAACGGGAGATAAAATAAAAATACTCCAAAAGAAAAGACTCTTTTTTCTTCCCATGACGCTAATTACTTTCTTTTTTGATAATGTCATCTATTACTTGAATAAAATGTTTTACTTCTCGATTTGTCAGGTATGAAATTTGCTGACGACAGCTTGTTCCAGAAGCAACGATTTGTGTCTTATCAGGCAATATTTCAATTTGGTGTTTTAGTTGTTCTCCGACTTCTAATGACAATGAGTATGTATCTTTCATGATGCCGTAAGCACCTGCCATACCGCAACACGCAGACGTTAACTGTTGAACCTGTATGTTAGGTATGAGTGAAAATGCCCGTGTCATAGGGTCAACACCACGGGTAGATTTGGCGTGACAATGGACATGTAATGCAACCTGAACACTTTTCCCGTTTACTATGGGTAAACAATGAGGTTCATCCTCTAATAGATTGTTTAGAAACTCTTCTATTAATATGGAACGTTTCCCGACAGACTCTGCCTTTTCCAAATGTAGTTCTTTATAGTCCTCATAGAACATAGAGAAGCATGATGGTTCTAAGAAGACGATGGTTTCTGTCCGCTCTGAAAGCAAATTTAAGTTATGCTCTCCTTTTTTATGTGCGTACTCAAGATTTCCTACGCTGAAAGCAGGTCTTCCACAACAACTGTGGTTTGGTAGTATTTCAACTTGATAACCTACTGATGTTAATACATTCACAGCACTTTTACCTATTTCCGGTTCATGATATTTTGTAAAGCAATCATCCCAAAGGATAATTGTTCCACGTTTACCCTTCTCTGTTGTCCAACCTTGATATTTTTTATAAAACCATTTATGAAATGGTTCGGTGGCATATTTAGGTAGTGGTCGTTCAGAAACAATTCCTGTAAGTTGTTCCAAAATTTTTCTTATCCATTTTGTTTTAAGACTATAATTAACAATGGTTGGTGTCAATGTGGCAAGTTTACCAAGCGTGTCGATATGACTTAGAAGTAATTTTGTTAATTTTGGCAAGTATTCCTTATCAAGAGCGTGGAGCAATTCTGCTTTTAGTAGAGCCATGTTTACATTTGAAGGGCACTCAACAGTGCAAGCACGGCAGGCAAGGCAGTATTTAAGGGCTTCTTTTAATTCGGGAATGTTCAGTTTATATTTTTCAGAACCAGCGTGTTTAATTGTTTGACGAATAATATTAGCTCTGCCCCGCGTTGATAGAATTTCTTCATGTCTTGCGATAAATGTAGGACACATATTTGGTGTTTCTTTTCGGCACGCACCGCAACCATTGCATTGCTCTAAGTTGCCAAGAAAAGAGTTGTCTTTAAATGCAAAAGCCAGATAAGGTTCAAATGGTAGATTAAGTTTCTCCCACCGTAGGTTTTTGTGAAAACGAAATCGGTCTGTATCCACGATTTTCCCAGGATTCATCAAGTTTAAGGGGTCAAATTCTTGCTTAATTTGCCTCATAATGTTGAAGAGGACTTCGCCTATCTGGTCTTTAATAAACTCTGAATGTGCCATTCCAACGCCGTGTTCACCTGTAAAAGTTCCGCGATATTTGCGAACAAGGGCAAATACCTCTGTTGCGAGGTTGCGAAATTTGATTTGCTCTTTTGGTTCGTGAATATCAATTACAGGTCGGACATGTAATAATCCAGCCGAGGCGTGCCCATAAAAAGATGCTACAACACCGTAATGATTCATAATTTCTATTAATTCTTCTACATATGTAGGTAAATCTTTTGGACGAACCGCTGTATCTTCAACTCCTGTGGCAGGTTTTGCAGGACCGACCATTCCTGTAAGGAGAGACAAACCTGCTTTACGGAATTCCCAGAGCATGTTTCGCTCTTCAGCAGTTTTACAAAAGAATGTTTTTACCCCTATTTTCAATTTAATTATTTTTTGGATAAGGTCATCCGGAGGGTCAAAAAATTCAACAAATAGGAGAGATTTTGGAGTTGATTTGTCTAATTCTAAAAATTGGCGGATAGGTTCAAAAACTCGTTGTCCTTTCGTTTGATTGAAAAGGACATCGTCAATATGTTCGATACTCGCTGGTTGAAACTGCATTAATGTGTCGATAGACTCCATAGCATCTTTTATTGTATGGAACACGAAAACGAATAAAGAACGGTTTCGGGGTATAGGAACCAAGTTCAACTTTGCCTTTGTGATTAAAGCCAATGTTCCTTCGCTACCACCAAGAAGTGGAACTGGGCATGGAATTATATTGCAATAGCGGTCTAATGCGTATCCAGGCCAACGCTTTTTTATCTCATCATGGAATCTACTTTTAATTTCGGATATATTTGCTTCTACTGCGGCAGAGATTTTTTTAAATGCGTTCCATGTGTCAGAATTATTTTTGTCTAAAACAAGAATCTCACCTTTTGAAGTAATAACTTCTACCGCAACAACATGGTCTATTGTGATACCATAATGGTGTACAAAAGCGCCAGAAGAATTATTGGCTATCATTCCACCAATGGTAGCACGGGAACTTGTTGCCACATCAGGACCGAACATAAGTCCGTATGGTTTTAATGCTCCATTTAAATTATCCAAAACGACACCTGCTTCTGCCCATACCGTTCTTGCTTCCGAGTTTATATTTGTTATTGCACACATATAACGCGACATATCAATAATCAAACCTTCTCCAAGAGCACCTCCACTTAATCCTGAACCTGCACCTCTTGGAATTATCGGTATCCCTTCTGATGTTGCCTTTACGACAAAAGTTTGTGCTTCTTCTGTGTTTTTTGGGAAAGCCACACCTGCAGGCATGAGTTCATAAAATGAAGCGTCTGTTGCGTAAAGCCAGCGAGACAGTCGGTCTGTTCGAAGGTCGAGATTTGGATTTTCCTTGGCTACCTTTTCGATAATTTTATTCCAGTCCATCAATTATTTCTCCAATATAAAAGCACTATTTTAGCGGATCTCAGTAGGAAGTCGGAAATGAATATTTTCGGAAGCAATACATACCTCTTCAATCTCGCAAGGTTCAATAGAGCATAAATGTTTAACAACAGATTGAACATGCTCTTCTGGGACGGAAGCCCCTGATGTGATTAAAATCGTTTTTGCTTGTGTTAACCATTCTTTTTGAATTTCTGTCTCGTCCAGTACTAAATAGGAAGGTTTGCCCATACCTTTTGCAATTTCAGCAAGTCGACGGCTATTGGCACTTTCATGGTCGCCGACAACAATAACCATATCTGCTCTTTCTGCAAGTGCATGCACTGCCTTTTGCCTATTGGTTGTGGCGTAACAAATATTCCCTTCGGGTGGAGATTTTAAATCGGGAAATCGTTCCCGTAAAACATCGACTATTCGTTTGCAGTCCTCGATGCTCAAAGTTGTTTGTGTTATATAAGCGATATGTTTTGTATCTGGAATAGATACTGTTTTAGCATCCTCTACATTTTGTACTAATACAACCCGACCTTGTGCCCAGCCCATAGTTCCAATGGTTTCATCATGTCCAGAATCACCTATCAAAATAATATTATATCCTTGCTCTGCATATTTTTTTGCTGAACGGTGTACTCGTTCCACAAGCGGACATGTTGCATCAATGATTTTTAGTCCCCGTTCTTTTGCTTGTTCCCATTGTTTTGGACTAACCCCATGAGCACTAAAAAGAAGGATTGACCCTTCGGGAACCTGGTTAATATCCCGAACAAAAATGGCACCTTTGTCACGAAGAGAATTCACAACATGAGTGTTGTGAACAATATGATTTAATACATACACTGGCTTGCCGAAAAGGTCGAGTGCACGTTCAACACAAAGGATAGCCCGCTCAACTCCAGCACAAAAGCCACGCGGTTTTGCAAGTATAATATGCAATATTCTAACCTTTTTTACTTCTACTAAATTTGTTCTATATATTTGAACTTAGTTGTGAGCATCCCTAAAGAAATATAGTTTATCTTATCAAAACATCGTTTCGCATCCTTGCTAAGATGTCTTCGCATTTGTCCCTTCTATCTTATCTCTTTATCTATTCCATCCTGTTGATGGGCTGTTAACTTTTTAAATATTTTTCGGACTTACATTTAATTTGTCAGGTAAACAGATATATTGTGTTTTGTAAAATGAAAGTAAATATAATATAGTCTTTTATTATGACTTTAAAGTAATGGATTCCTCTTATATTTAGGGACAGAGTTAAACAGATTCATAGTTTGATTTAGTAAACGAATTGAGTAAATAATATTGGAATCATATATGAAGAAAGGGACAGCAGTGAAAATTCATCCTACCGCAATTATCCATCCGTCTGCTGAATTAGGTAACGATGTTGAAATTCAACCCTATGCGATAATTGAAGAACATGTGGTTATCGGTGATAATAGTATTATTGGACCCTATTGTGTCATTGGGGCTGGCACAGTAATGGGAAAAAATAATCATTGTTTCAGTGGAGCACAAATTGGGGTGATGCCACAAGACCTGAAGCATATCAAAAGTAAATTTGGAAGAACTTGTATTGGTGACAATAATACCTTCCGTGAATTTGTAACCGTGAGTTCAAGTACAGTGTATCCAGATGATACCGATACAGAAAAAGCCACGATAATTGGGAATAATTGCCTTTTTATGGCTTGCACACACATTGCTCATGATTGTATCGTTGGTAATCGGGTCATTATGGCGAATAATTCTGCATTAGCGGGACATGTTATAGTGGAAGATTATGCATCTATTGGAGGTTTAAGTGGCATTCATCAGTTCTGTACCGTTGGTCAATATTCTTTTGTAGGTGCTATGTCCCGTGTAAGTAAAGATGTGCTACCATATATGATTACTGAAGGGTATCCTGCCCAATGTTTTGGACCGAATGTTATTGGGTTGCAACGTCAGGGTTTCAGTTCAGAAGCAATTAGCCAGATTCGTCACATGTATCGCCTTCTTTATCGGTCGAATATGAATACCCAACAAGCAGTTGAAGCCATAAAAAAAGAAATTCCTGATAGCCATGAACGGAGAGTCATTCTTGAATTCATTGAAAAGTCTAAACGTGGATTATCAAAAGGACCTTTGTCTCCTCAAGAAGCACAGGTTAACCCTATTAGTGATGAATTGGTCTAATATATAAAAATGGTTTACATAGAGTATTTTATGATAGGATAACAAAGGGGTATCTCTATAAACCTTTAGTCAGGAATATTCAATATGAGGAATAATGGCACATTAAGAGCCGGAGTGGTTGGCTTTGGGTATTTAGGATACCATCATACAAGAATTTACTCAGATATTGATGAGGTCCAATTGGTAGGTGTGGTAGATATATCTGAGGAACGACGTATTAAAGCAGAAACAGATTTTCATGTTCCTGCATATACAAATCTAAGTGACCTTTTAAATGAAGGGGTTGATATCGTTTCTGTGTGTACTCCTACCTCAACTCATGCGGAGATAGCAATTCCTTTGCTGGAGACAGGTATCCATGTTTTGGTTGAGAAACCTATAGCATCAAATATTCAGGAAGCGAAAAGATTGATTGAAAAAGCCCAAGAAAAAGGATGTGTTTTACAGATTGGGCATATTGAACGTTTCAATGGAGCGGTTCGAGCCCTATTTAATTTAATTGAGACGCCACGATTTATTGAATGTCATCGGCTTAGCCCTTTTCCCAACAGAGGAACAGATGTAAGTGTTATTCATGACTTGATGATACATGATATTGATATTGTTCGATGCTTAACGAACAGTGCTATTGTCTCATTGGACGCAGTCGGAGTTGCGGTTTTCTCACAATCAGAAGATATTGCCAATGTTCGCATTCGTTTCCAATCGGGCTGTGTAGCCAATCTAACAGCGAGCAGAGTTTCAATGGACCGATTAAGAAAAATTCGGATATTTTCCGATAAAGAGTATGTTTCCACAGATTATAGTTCCCAAAGTCTCTTGATTTATCGGAAAAAACCAGGAGTTATTCCGCAAAATTGTAATCCAATGGAATTTATCGAAATTACCCCGATTAATGTGTCAGATGAAGAACCGTTACGGGTAGAATTAACGTCATTTATAAATTCTGTCCGAAATGGAACACCTCCAGAGGTGACGGGTGAAGATGGCTTAAAAGCATTGGAATTAGCTACTCAGATTGTTGAACAAATTCGGAGTATAAAGTGAACACGATTTTTTGGATAGTAGGCGACCCATCCGCAGATTTACATTGTGCAGAAGTAATTCAAGAGTTAAAACATTTACGCCCTGAACTTGTTAATGTCGGTTTAGGTGGAGAAAACATGAAGGAAAAGGGGTTTGTATTACTCCATGACCTTTGCTCAAATGCAATTATGGGTTTTTTCGAGGTATTAAAGCATTTAGGACAAATAAAAATATTAATGCAAAAAACCTTAGAATGGATTAAAGAATATAAGCCAGAATTAGTTATTCTTGTAGATTATCCTGGCTTTAACCTCCATATTGCTCCCCTTATAAAAAGATTGGGGATACCGATGATTTACTATATTAGCCCGCAGGTTTGGGCATGGAAAAAATCACGGACAAGGAAAATTGCCTCATTGGTTCGAAAAGTACTTGTGATTTTCCCTTTTGAAGTGCCTATTTACCAACAAGCAGGTGTTGATTGTGTATATGTAGGACATCCATTATTGGATCGAATCCCTGAACCCCGAAAACCATTAGATTTTTCCGAACCTTCTTATCGCATTGCGTTATTGCCTGGTAGTCGTTATCAGGAGATACAACGGATTTTCCCTGTAATGTTAGAAACAGCTCAAAAGTTTTTAAGCCTATATCCCGATACCGAGTTTATGGTTCCTGTTCTAAGTAAAGAGAGTATGAACGTGATACAGGCAATTGCAGGAGATTTTCCCTTAAATATTTGTGAGAAGGGAATGGAAACAGTATTACGAAATGCTCACGCAGGTATTGTAGCCTCTGGCACTGCCACATTAGAATCCGCCCTCTTTAAAATGCCTTTTGTGCTTGTTTATCGGACTCATCCGTTAACATATTACATTGCACGTCAATTAGTAAGCATACCATATATCGGAATTGTTAATATACTTATTGGAAAACAGGTCGTCCCTGAATTAATCCAAAACCAAGCCACCCCAGAACATATTTTGTCTTTAATAATAGATTTGATAAAAAATTCGACTTTTAGGGATAATATGTTATATGCTTTTGATGAGGTAAGGGAAATATTAGGTCCCTCCGGAGCAGGGAAACGAACCGCAATAGAAATTTTAAAAACTTTGGGCTTATACCCTGTAAAGTGATTATATAAAGGTTATGTTTCATGAGTCAGGGCGATTTATTTTCCTATCAACAAGAAAATACAGAGCGAAAAAGGCTATTCCTTTTTGATAGTATGGGTTTTATATTCCGTTCATTTTATGCTATTCAAGCTCCATTAAAGGATAAAGATGGTAGACCCACTAATGCGGTATACGGCTTTGCACGTGCTCTACTTAAAGTATTGCGTGAATATGAACCTGAATACGTCTCCGCAGTATTTGATGCTCCTGGAAAAACGTTTCGAGAGGAAATGTACGCAAAATACAAAGCCAACCGCCCTGAACCACCTAAAGAATTAACAATCCAAATTCCTATGGCAATTCACCTTGTTGAGAGTTTACAAATACCACATATTTTTATAGAAGGTTATGAAGCGGATGATATTTTAGCTACGCTATCAGAAAAGGCTAAAAACGAAAATTATGAGGTCGTTTTGGTTTCTGGGGATAAAGACATTATGCAGTTGATTTGTTCTGACATTCAGATGTATGACCCGTACAAAGGGGAGAAAGGAAAGTGGTATTCTGAAAAAGATGTGTGGGAACGTTTTGGAACAGACCCGCAACATGTGCCAGATGCACTTGCGCTTATTGGAGATTCTGCCGATAATGTTCCAGGTGTCCCAGGCATCGGTGATAAGACTGCAAAAAAACTAATGGAAAAATATTGTTCACTCGAAAATCTTTATAAACATCTCGACGAAATTTCAGGAAAAATTAAAAAATCATTAGAAGACCATAAAGAGGATGTGTTTTCTTTCCGCGAATTATTAACACTTCGCAAAGATGCACCAATAGGTTTTAGTATTAAGGATTTGAAACGTAAACCTATCAACGAAGAGGTACTACGTGAAGAACTGCACAACCTTTCTTTTCTGTCCTTAATTCGTGAACTACAACTAACCTCATCAGAACACAAAAGACAAATGGAAATAAACAAACAGCCATTTGTTGTTATAAGTAAGAAAGATGATTTAGAACAATTTTTAAATAAAATCGAATCTGAGGACTGTTTTTCATTTGACCTTGCTACCCATAATGGTGGTATACTTAATTCAGATGTAATGGGTATTGCAATTTCCCTCAAAGAAAAACGTAATTATTTTATTCCCTTCAAAAATTTAAGAGACGAAAAAAGTGACCTACATTATGCCGAATATCAAAAGGCAATCAGGTCTATTTTTCAAAATGAAAATTTAAAGAAACTGGGGTTTGATTTGAAGAAATCCATCCAACTGCTTCATAAGTATGATATTGAATTACAAAGGATTGAAATGGATGTTATGTTAGCTTCCTATCTTGTCGATACAAATGTAAATAACCATTCGTTGGAGGCATTAGCAGGTAGATTTTTAGGTGATTATCGCCTGTTACAAGAAGATACTTCACACTCTTCTCAGCAAGAAAATGATGACCGAAATATAAAAATTAACAAATCTGCTCAACGCTCAGAGATTATCTATTTATTATATCCCATACTTCAAGAAAAACTAAGAGAACAATCATTAGACACATTATATCGTGAAATAGAAGTACCTCTAATTTCGGTGCTTGCCCGTATGGAAGAGAATGGAATCACTATAGACCTTAACGTATTTCAAGTATTGAAGGAAGAGATAGGTTCTCGCATACAATTATTAGAACAGGAAATTTATAAAACAGCAGATATGCAATTTAACATTAACTCGCCAAAGCAACTCCAATCTGTCCTTTTTGATAAGTTGGGGCTAAAACCTTTGCGAAAAACGAAAACAGGGGCTTCTACAGATATTGAAGTTCTGGAGGAATTAGCAAGCCAACATCCACTGCCTGCTTTGATTATTGAATACAGAACATTGCAAAAATTGCTCAATACGTATGTGGAAGCATTGCCAAAATTAGTAAATCCC
>JAIWNQ010000144.1 GCA_020216745.1 Candidatus Hydrogenedens sp. | reverse complement strand
AATACAGGCAAGATTCATACAACATTTAATCAGGCAGTAGTTGCCACTGGAAGACTTTCCAGTAGCGACCCCAATTTGCAAAACATACCAATACGTACTGATTATGGTAAAAGAATAAGAGAAGGTTTTATTGCGTCCAGCCCAGACTGGACATTGATATCTGCTGATTATTCGCAGATTGAGTTAAGAATATTAGCCCATCTTTCTGAAGACCCAACATTATGCAGTGCTTTTTATAATGACCGCGACATTCACCGTGAAACGGCTGCACAGATATTTGAGATTCCATTTGATAAGGTAACAGACGAACATCGACGGCAGGCTAAAGCCATAAACTTCGGTGTTATCTATGGTATGACCCCATACGGATTATCGAAAGCGGTCGGATTTAGCACTTCTGAAGCAAGTCTATTTATTGAATCATACTTTAAACGGTTTTCAAAAGTGAAACAATGGTTAGACCAGACTATTGAAGAAGCACGAAAACAAGGATATATAACAACGTTGTTCAATCGGCGAAGGTATATATCGGACTTGAATAGTTCAAATCAGGTCGTAAGAAGATCTGCAGAACGAATGGCAGTAAACACTCCTGTACAAGGTAGTGCTGCTGATATAATTAAGAAAGCGATGATTGAAGTTGACCATTTTTTACAGGATGTGGGTGCACGATTATTATTACAGGTTCATGATGAATTATTGATTGAGGCACCAAGAAAACAAGCAAAAGATATTGCATATCAGGTAAAATCAATTATGGAGAAAGTAGTAACACTGCGGGTGCCTCTAAAAGTTGATATAGGTTTAGGTAATAATTGGGCTGAGGCTCATTAATCATTACAAAGTAGTAAATATGAGCGGAATAGTTCCGCCTTAAAATTAAGGGTTTATTTATGAATGAACATCATTCCACTGTAAACAACAAACAACAAAATCAATGGAAGTATAGGTCTATGGGAAACAAGAAAACTTATTCGCATCGTTCAAGTTCTCATCAAAGCCAAAATCGTAGCAATCGGAACAATCGAAACAACCGCAATAATCACCAGAATCAACCTAAAAAACCACCTGTTCTCGATATTGCGGAGGAAGAGTTTGATGAAATTCGGACAGACGGTCCAGAAATTGCTATTGCGGACCTTAAAAAAATGTCTGTCCAGCAATTGAGTGAAATAGCAACGAATCTTTCCATTGAGGACCCTGGGTCACTTAAAAAACAAGACCTTATCTTTAAAATTTTGCAAAGGAGTTTTGAACATTCAGGGTCTGTAGTTGGTGAAGGGACACTTGAAATCCTTCCTGATAATTACGGATTTCTTCGTTCTCCAGACGCATCTTATCTGCCAGGACCTGACGATATTTATGTATCACCTTCACAAATACGTAAGTTCGGTTTGCGAACAGGGGATACAATTCGCGGGCATGTACGGCCTCCAAAAGAGGGAGAACGATATTTTGCCTTATTAAAGGTGGAGTCTGTAAATGGAGACCCGCCAGAAATGGCTCATCAACGATTACTTTTTGATAGTCTAACACCTTTACACCCTAATGAACGTTTTGTGCTCGAGACAACTCAAGATGAAATTGCAATGCGAATTATGGATTTAATTTCACCTATCGGAAAAGGCCAACGAGGACTTATTGTTGCCGCCCCATTCACAGGAAAAACAGTGCTACTGCAAAAAATTGCAAATAGCATAACAAAAAATCATCCTGAAGTAACTATTATTGTTTTACTTATTGATGAACGACCTGAAGAAGTTACTGATATGCGTCGTTCGGTTGCTGCTGAGGTGATAGCTTCTACCTTTGATGAACCACCCGACCGACATGTGCAAGTGGCAGAAATGGTACTGAACAAGGCGAAACGGTTGGTTGAGCATAAAAAAGATGTTGTTATTCTCTTGGACTCAATGACACGACTTGCCCGTGCTTATAATGTGCTTGTGCCTTCCAGTGGAAAAGTTCTTTCTGGAGGTATCGAAGCCAATGCCTTGCAAAAACCAAAGCGATTTTTCGGTGCAGCACGAAAAGTTGAAGAAGGTGGAAGCTTGACCATTCTTTCTACCGCCTTAATAGACACAGGAAGTCGTATGGATGATGTAATCTTTGAAGAATTCAAAGGCACTGGCAATATGGAAATTCACCTTGACCGACGTCTGATGGAGAAACGAATATTCCCAGCAATTAATGTTATGCTTTCTCGAACACGAAAAGAAGAGTTGTTAATTCCAAAAGAAGACCTCGAAAAGATTTGGTTATTACTCCGTGTTCTGAGTCCATTAGATACAGTTGAAGCAACAGAACTCCTGATTGAAAAACTCAAAAAGACAAAGAACAATGCCGATTTCCTGAATAGTATGCAAAAAATGTGAAAATAACTTCACAGTTATATTAAACTGTTCTATAAAAAGAAGGATTTCTAAGCCAGGAAGTAAATTTGCGAGTTGTTCTCAGCGATAAAGAGTGGTTTTACGGCAAATACGCTCTCATAGCGGTTATTATTGCAATTTCTCTTACCTCCGCTGCGGTTATCTATTGGAATGAAAATAAAAAACAAACAAGCAATAATAACTCTGCAACTCAGACTGTTGAAATACCTTCTCAGGTTATCCCTATAACTCCTATTCCTACACAACGTATTGATACGGGAATAAAAATAGAGGAAACAAAACAGGAACAAGAGTCGCAGGATAAATCTCATCTACAAGAAACCTTGATTGCTGTCGCAATCCAAGGTGCTGTACAAAAGCCTGGATTGTACTGGTTAGAAGTAAATTCAAGATTACAAACTTTAATTGATATGGCAGGAGGTATAAATCCTAATGCAGAAACTCGATATCTAAACCTCGCCGCACCATTAATAGATGGGACAACGGTTATCATTCCTGAAAAACAAAAAATCGAGTTTGATGGAAAAAATCTTAAAGCAAAAGGACCCTCTCAACCCTCTTTTTATACTTTACCGACTAATGTATCGCTCCCTTCTAATACTAAAAATGAACAAATAAATGGAGCAGACCCAGATACAGGGGGAAGCACATCAAATTTGGGGAGTAGTTCCAAGGCTTCTACGACGAATCTAATTGATATTAACCATGCTACACAAAAGGAATTAGAAACATTACCTGGAATCGGTCCTGCCCTTGCTAATGCAATTATTTCCTATCGCCAAACAAAACCTTTCGATTCTATTGACGAACTTACATCTGTTTCAGGTATTGGTCCCAAACGTTTTGAAAAAATCCGTCCCTTTGTTACAGTAACTCCACCATAATAGACGTTTATATAATGTCGGGGAGCATAAAAACTTTATATAAATTACAGAAGGGTAGTCCTATTTAGGAAGTAAATAAGAGGGATATGGTGTCCCTAATCAAGAGTCATAATTTATGAAATCATCATTATTTGGGGGGTATTTATCACTTTGTTTAATCAACCTCAAAAAACAGAAAAACTAATTTTATGTGAATGTGTATAAAATTAAAATTTGTCATCTATTTTCCCCTACATTTTTAGTGGCATAATATATAGGTTGTGTCATAAGTAATTGATAAAAAATAATTTGCAAATTATTTGCCACGATAACCCTAATTGATAAATTTATTGTGTATAAGTTGTGGAAAAGTTAATTTCAGACTCATTATTTCAGGTAAAAATACATGTGGAAATCTTAAAAACGGGATATGTTGTTCCAGTTTAATTTATTTATTTTTAACAAAAGAAAAAGTATGTTTGGTATTTGGTAAAAATAAAAGAAAAAATGATATTCTAAATATTTAACAATATTGGAGATGTTATTATGGGTCACATTGTAAATCCTCAGAGAGAATATCAATTATTACAGAAGCAGATGGATCATTTTATAACAACTGCACCAGAATCACCTATTTTACTTGAAATTCTGAAAATGTTATTTACGCCAGAAGAAGCCAATCTTGCACGTCAACTCCCGACATGTCCTACTCCACTATCTAAACTATCGAAAAAACTTAAAATGGAACCGCAGGCTTTAGAAGATAAACTTTCAGAATTAGCATTAAGAGGACTTGTAGTTGATGTAAAGAAAGGGCAGGAACGTTTCTTTGCTCTTGCTCCTGTTTTAGGTGGCATATTCGAATTTATTATGATGCGTATTCGAGACAACCTTCCGGTTCCCCAATTAGCCGAGTTATTTGACCAATATATAAAGAAAAACCAGAATTTTATTTACGCCTCCTTTGATACAAAATATCCATTCGCTCGTGCATTTGTAAGAGAAGAGTCACTTCCTGACGAAAAGGAGGTATCTACTGAAGTTCTAGATTGGGAACGAGTTTCAAAGATAATTGAAACCGCATCCAATGTAAGTGTTGGCTTATGTGCATGCCGTCATAATAATCAGCATCTTGGTAAGGCATGTTCAAACCCATTAGAAACTTGCATCTCGATAAATGGTGGTGCGGATGCAATGATACAAATGAAAATATCGAAACAAATTACCACCAAGGATGCAATGAACATTGTTGAAAACTGTAAAAAACATCAATTAGTACAGATTGGAGATAATGTCCAGCAGGGAGTTACATTTTTATGCAATTGCTGTTCTTGTTGTTGTTCCTTGATTAATGCTATCCGCACATGTAATATTAAACATGCAATTAAAACCTCTAACTGGGTTATGTCAGTTGACAAAGAGAAATGTAAAGGTTGTGGCAAATGTACAGCGGTATGTCCAGTTCAAGCTATTGAACTAAAGAAGGTAAAGGAGTTAGATAATCAACCATCCACTGCTGATGTAGATGATACACTTTGTTTAGGATGTGGAGTGTGTTCAACAGTGTGTAAATCTGGTGCAATAAATATGAAACCCCGACCACAACGCGTTCTTCCTCCAGAAACGGCTTTTGAACGAATGGTCCAAAGAGCAGTTGAAAGAGGTGTTTTATCAGACCTCATTTTAGAAAATCCCGAGAAATTGTCATACCGTGCATTCGCTTATATTTTATCTGTACTCGAAAAGACATCTGCTGGTAAAGCGTTATATTCTATAAAACCATTAAACTCTATTTTCTTTAATCAAGCCATAAAAATCCTTCGTTCAGAATAATCTATAACTTAGAAGTCAAAAGGTACTATTTATGACGATGACAGCTAAAAACAGGTTTTTAACGGCATTATCACTCCAAAAACCAGACCGATTGCCTGTCACAACTCATCATGTTATGCCTTATTTCTTGAATACATACCTTAATGGGATGGATGTCCAGCCATTTTTTGATTATTTTGGTTTAGACCCGATATTGTGGCTTGAGCCTTTAAAGCCTAATCCACAACTCAATGAGTACTGGGATGAGAAAAAACGATTTATCATATCAGACCAGTGGCGAATTGACGTTGAAGTCCTATCATGGAATGGGACATATCCAACAGAAAAAGTAACAATACAAACTCCTAAAGGTAAATTAAGTGCTGTTCGGCAGTTCAATGAGTATACCATTTGGCTTTTAGAACGACCCATTAAAAAAAAATCAGATATTGACCTGCTTCAATATATGACAAAGCCTATCTATGATGTCATGCACATAAATCAATCAGCAGAAACCTATGGTGAACGAGGACTTGTACGGGGAACAATTATGCCGTGTTTTGATATATTTGGACAACCAGGATGTTGGCAAGATTTGGCGTGCATGTTTGGTATAGAAAACCTAATTTTACAAGTATATGATGACCCTATGTGGGTTCACGAATCCTTAAAAATTCTTCAGGATAGAAAAATAACAACCATAAAATCACTAAAAGGAGCCAAGTATGATATTTTAGAATTAGGTGGCGGAGATGCTTCATCCACCGTAATTTCACCTAAAATTTTTGAAGAATTTGTTGCCCCGTATGATTCTATACTAATCGAGGAGGCTCACAAACAAGGACAAAAAGTGGTTTATCATACCTGCGGAGGTATGATGCCGATACTGGAATTAATTGTCAGTATGAAGCCTGATGCAATTGAAACATTAACACCGCCACGAATGGGTGGTGATGTTAATCTTGCGGAAGCTAAACGAAGAGTAGGGGACAAGGTGTGTTTGATAGGTGGTTTTGACCAATTCCATTATTTTGTTAATTCTACAGAAGAAGAAACACGAAAGGCCGTTAGACAATGTTTTGAGCAAGCAGGCGAAGGAGGAGGATATATTTTATCACCATCAGATCACTTTTTTAATGCTTCACTTGACCTCATTTGTGCTTATGCAGATGAAGCAAGGAAATGCAAATATTATTAGCGGAAACAAAAAAGTTTTTAGGAATAGAAAACAAAAAAGTTTTGTTGTCGGTTTATGGATAGGAGAAATTTGTATAAAATATTATTATAATTGTGCATAAAAAATCATTAATTTACCAATGAGGAACTAACTATGCTTAATGATGCTTTAATGCTTGCCCGTATCCAATTTGCTCTAACTGCAATATTCCATTATCTTTACCCGCCGTTAACAATTGGTTTGGGCTGGATTATGGCTTTTATGTCCTATAAGAGATTTAAAACAGAAGAAGACCTTTACGACAAAATGTCCCGTTTCTGGACAGGAATATTCGCTATTACTTTTGCTATGGGAGTTACAACAGGGATTGTAATGGAGTTCGAATTTGGTACAAATTGGTCAGAATACTCACGTTTTGTAGGAGATGTGTTTGGTTCGCCTCTCGCAGCAGAAGCGTTAATTTCATTTTTCCTTGAATCTACATTTTTAGGGATTTTAGTATTTGGTTGGAATCGTGTCTCGAAGAAGATGCACTTTTTCGCTACATTAATGGTTGCATTAGGGGCAACACTCTCCGCTCTTTGGATTATCGTGGCAAACTCATGGCAACAAACGCCTGCAGGTTATCATGTTGTAGAGACAGCCTTAGGACCACGGGCAGAAATTACAAGTTTTTGGCAAATGTTCTTTAATTACTCCACAATAGGAAGGTTCTCACATGTGATTTTTAGTGCAATTGTCAATTCTGCATTTGTAGTAATGAGTATATCTGCATACTATTTATTGAAAGGCAAGTATGAAAACTTTGCTAAATATTCCTTAAAGGTAGCATTGGTTTTTGGATGCATAGGTGCGTATTTAGTTTTATTAGCAGGGCATCATCAAGCCATTGTAGTTTCCAGACATCAGCCCGCTAAATTGGCAGCATTTGAAGGGCATTTTAAGACGACTGGGGAAGGTACACCCTTTTATTTATTCGGAATCCCAGATGAGCAGGCACAACGTGTCGATTATGGAGTTGCCGTCCCAGGATTCCTGAGTTTCCTTGTGTATTTTGATTTTACAAAGCCTGTTACAGCCTTAGACCAATTTCCACCTGAAGATCGACCACCAGTAACACTGCCATTCTTTTCTTTTCACATTATGGCAGTGTTAGGTATGTTTTTTATTCTTCTTACAACGTTGTCTATGTTTTTATGGTGGCGAGGCACGCTGTTTAATTATCGGTGGTTATTATGGATTTTTGTTTTTTCATTTCCGTTGCCTTATATTGCCAATATGCTCGGATGGATAGCAGCGGAAGTGGGTAGACAGCCATGGATTGTTCAAAATTTGCTACGTACAAAGGATGGAATAAGTCCTGGAGTATCTGCAAGCCAAGTTTTAGGTTCGATGATAATGTTTACCACAATATACTCAGTATTGTTTATCCTTTATATATTCCTTTTATTGAAAAAAATCAAAAAGGGCCCCGAGGTCCTAACTCACTAAACTCTTCAGAAGAGGAGATAGTTTATGCTACTGAATGTTATCTGGTTTATATTGTTAACAGTTCTAATTATCGCATACGCAATTTTAGAAGGATTTGATTTAGGAGTAGGTATTCTTCACCTTTTTACAAAGAAAGATGAACATAGACGGATTATGATGAACGCTATCGGTCCCGTTTGGGATGGCAATGAAGTGTGGCTAATTACATTCGGTGGGGCTTTATTTGCCGCATTTCCAACAGCGTATGCTACTGTATTTTCTGCCTTTTATACACCATTTATGTTGTTATTATGTTCATTAATTTTCCGTGCCGCTTCGTTGGAATTCCGTAGCAAAGTTGATTCCCTATTCTGGAAACGGATTTGGGATTTTTTATTTTCTATTTCAAGTCTTGTGGCAACATTACTCTTAGGTGTTGCAGGAGGAAATGCGATAACAGGAATTGCTATTAACGAAAAAGGAATTTATATTGGCAATTTCTTTTCTTTTCTAAATCCCATAGGAGTGTGTACTGGTATTTTTGTCATTGTTCTTTTTGCCCTACATGGTTCACTTTATCTTCAATTTAAAACAGAAGGTGAATTGAATTACCAAATGAAACAAACAGCAAAAGTATTAAGTTTTTTAGTCCTTATTCTTTTCGCTGTACTAACGTCAGTTAGTTTTTACACAGTTCCATGGGCAAGACCTAATTTGTTAACTTCTATAGCTGGTTTATTTGCTGTTTTGTCATTGGCTCTCACTTTATTATATTGTTGGAGAGAAGAGGGTAAATTAGGCTTTTTTTCTAATGTGGCTTACATTTTTATGCTAATTCTTATCTTTGCTTCAAATATGTTTCCATACTTAGTCCGTTCTTCTATAAATCCCGCTTTTAGTCTGGACATTTACAATACCGCTTCCAGTCAGAAGACATTGACGATTATGTTGGGAATTGTATTAGCAGTTTTGCCTATTGTTCTTGTATATACAGGTTATGTGTATTGGGTATTTCGTGGTCCTGTCAAATTAGACGAGACTTCCTACTAAGGCAGGTTTAAATTGAACCCACCAAAAATGTAATATACTTAAAACAACATAAGAATAGGTTTTTGTAAGATAGGAGCATGAGGACCATGAAAGAAAATTATGCACTTGGTTTGGATTTTGGAACAAATTCAGTTCGTGCATTAATAGTAAACGTGCAGACAGGCGAAGAGATAGGAACTGCAGTTGTAAACTATGCTCATGGCGAACAAGGAATTATATTGTCAGCCAAAGATCCCCATCTTGCACGTCAACACCCGGAAGATTATCTTACAGGTTTAGAAGTTGTAGTTAAAAAGGCTATAGAGGATGCCAAAAACAATCATAAAGGCTTTTCTCCAGAAACTATTATAGGTATCGGTGTTGATACGACAGGAAGTACACCACTACCTGTGGATAAAGAAGGAATACCTTTAGCCTTTCATCCTGAATTTGCTAACGACCCAAACGCTATGGCATGGCTCTGGAAAGACCATACCTCGTATGCAGAGGCAGATGAAATTACACAGCAGGCAAAACAACAACGCCCACATTTCCTTGCCAAATGTGGAGGAACATATTCCTCAGAATGGTTTTGGTCAAAACTCTTGCACTGTCGGAGAGTTGCTCCGAATGTATTTACTTCAGCCTATACATGGGTTGAATGTGCTGACTGGATTCCCGCTGTTCTGACTGGAACATCTCATCCCAGTAAGATAAAACGAGGTATCTGTCCCGCAGGACATAAAGCGATGGCAAATCCCGCTTGGAATGGTTATCCAGACGAGACCTTTTTAGGGTCACTTGACCCAGAGTTGGCACGGGTACGTCAGACGTTGCCTGACATTTTGTATTGCGTTAAAGATAAAGCAGGTGAATTAACACAGGAGTGGGCGGAAAAATTAGACCTACGTCCAGGGATACCTGTGGCTGTAGGTGCGTTTGATGCACATTTAGGTGCAGTCGGTTGTGGTATTGCACCAGGCGTGCTAACAAAAATTGTAGGCACATCTACCTGTGATATGATGGTTGCTCCATTAGAGGAACAACTACCGGATATCCCCGGTTTATGTGGGATTGTCCCCGAATCTATCTTGCCAGGTATGTTCGGTCTTGAAGCTGGACAGTCCGCCTTTGGAGATATTTATAACTGGTATGTCCAATATATCCAACCTGGAGGACCAACCCAAGGTTCCCATGAACAACTAACTAAAGAAGCAGAAAAGTTAAAACCTGGAGAAACAGGACTTTTAGCGTTG
>JAIWNQ010000143.1 GCA_020216745.1 Candidatus Hydrogenedens sp. | reverse complement strand
GATTGGCACAACGGGAATCGTACTGTTTTAGTAGACCCACAATTGACAGGAGCGATTCTTGGCTTAACTTTAATTACAAAGCCTGCAGAAATATACCGAGCATGGATTGAGGCGACTGCCTTCGGAGCACGGGTTATTATGGAACGATTTGAAGAATATGGGCTAAAAGCGAATCGAGTTATTAATTGCGGAGGTATCGCTATGAAAAATCCGCTGGTAATGCAAATCCTTGCGGATGTCATGGGCAAAACAATGGAAATATCTCGAAGTCAACAAACCTGTGCTTTAGGCTCTGCTATTTGTGGTTCGGTAGTCGCAGGTAGTCAAAACGGTGGACATGATAATTTTGCCACAGCAGTAGATGCTATGACGGGTGTACAATCTACAAAATACATTCCAAACCCAGAAAATCAAAAGATATATAATCAATTATATAAACTGTATCGTCAATTGCATGATGCATTTGGAACAAAAGAGTATCAGGGTAATCTCGCCAATGTAATGAAGGAACTTTTAACTCTACGTCGAACTGTGACTCAGGATTAATTATCAACAATTATGTATTCTTAAGGTGGGGTTATTTTACCTAAAATAACAGGATGTGATGCACCTGTTACCTGAGGAATATTAGCAGGTGTTCCGCAGATAGTTTCATTTCCAAGAATAGCGAACGCAAGTGCTTCCCTACACGAATTAGGTATCCCATACTGGTCACTGGTAAATACAGGTATCGGTGCAAAACTACGTGCAATCCACTTAAATATGGTTTTATTCTTTGCTCCACCACCACCAATAATCACATGGTCAATTTCGTATTTTGGTTTTACAAATCTTTCATAAGCATCGACAATGGTTCGTACTACTACTGTTGTTACTGTTGCAACGAGGTCTTCGAATGAGTATTCCTTCCGACTCGCAAGGGCATCACGCAAATAAACCTCTTCGCTAAAATCTTCTCGACTCGCCGCTTTCGGTGGAACCTTAATGAAGAAGGGGTGGTCAAGCAAATACTCAAGAAACTCATCAATAACTTGTCCATGTTTTGCAGCTCGACCATCCCTGTCCATGTTTTCTTCACCACGAGTTAACAGTCGAACTGTTGAATCAATAATCATGTTTCCAGGACCCGTGTCAAAAGCAAAGATATTTTCAAATTCAGGTGTGATTACTGCCATATTTGCTAACCCACCAATATTAATACAAAGAATAGTTCTTTTAGAACGGCGAAAGAGAATCCAATCTGCATAGGGCATTAATGGCGCTCCTTGACCACCTGCTGCCATATCACGTGCTCTAAAATCAGAAACAACAGGCAAACCTGTACGTTCTGCAATAATTGCAGGTTCACCAATCTGCAAAGTTCCAATCTTAGAAAAGGTAGGGGGTGTTAAATGTGCAATGGTATGTCCATGAGAGGCAATTAAGTCCACATCAAAATTTTGTTCCTTTGCAATCTTAATCATTTCTAACCCTGCTTGGGCAAACAATTCCCCTATCTGAAAGTTTAATTGGCATACTTCACGTTCCGTTTTATGTTCCGATAATAATGCCAGTCGTATGTCTTCTGTATATGGAAATGTATTTGAAGCAAGAAGTCGTATTGCCATCTCCGGTCCTGTACCCTTTAGGCGAACTAATACCGCATCAATACCATCACATGAGGCTCCAGAGACAAGTCCAACAACATATCGTGGAATTTTATCTTGAAGTGCTTTTAAGTCAAACATACGTAATATCACCTTATGTAAAGTTATTTCTATAATAATATTTTATAATATATTATTTGTTGACATTATTATAAATAATATACCTTTTTAACATTAAGTTCAAATTTTTATTGATAAAAAATTAGGAAATATTCTTCTATTATGATTTATAGCACATTCTCGACATCCGACATAGCAAAACGTCTAACATGCTTTTTTCTGGTTTTATTAAGAAAAACAGGACAATCCTGGAAAATAGTTCATTCCTTGTTATCAATGGGAGAAGACAATGTATTATGTTTTTTGGATGGAGAAGGACAACATTGTAATAACTATTTACAAACGAGGCTTGTTTTTGATAAAGAGGAATTCATAAAAACAGAAATATATCTTAATAAAATATTAGAAGAAGGTTGGTCTATTGCATACATTGGCTCCGATAAGTATCCAAAACAATGGTTACCTCTCGGAAATGATGCTCCTCCTATAATGTTCTTTAAGGGGAAGTTTCCATTAGATAATACTGTAAAAACCGTTGCGGTAGTTGGTACAACAAAACCATCCCAATATATGGCAAAACTGGTTTCAGATACGGTTCAATTTTTTGTTCAACATAGTTTTTCACATATCTCTGGAGGTGCAGTAGGGGTTGATTGTATTGGACATGAGACAGTCCTAAGTTTAAGTGGTTTTACGCGAGTTATTCTTCCTTGTGGTATTTTTTGTTTCAACATACCTCCGTTGTGGGAAGAAGGAATCCAGAATGGAAATATGCAACTAATAAGCCCATGGTTGCCTGACGCCGATTGGTTGAAATCACAGGCCGTCCGACGTAATCAACTTATAGCAACACTTGCTCATGTCGGTTGTGTATTTCAACCTTCCCATGCAGGAGGGAGTCTTAGTGTGGCTCGAAACCTTTTAATGAGGGGATTGCCAGTATTCGTTTATAATCCACAGGGATTTGCCAAGATATTAGATTATTTGCCAAAGGTAACACCCCTTTTGAAAGATAATCACGAATTGAATTATCCAGAATTAGAAAAAAGTTTAAATGTAGAAATAGAAACAACAACTCAATTGCCAAAAGATTTGTTTAACTTATAAATCCATCTTCCGTGTTTGGCAAATAGAGACATTTATTTTAGAAATGTTGGGCAATAATAAAATAGGTATTGTTATATGTTGAGCCGTTGTTTCAAAATGGTCTCTGTCTTTTGGAATACTTCTTCGGGAGTTCCTTCCGCAGAAATAGTAATTAGTAACCCCTCTTTTTCATAATAATCCGCTAATGGAGCCGTGCTTTCTTCGTATGTCTTTAATCGCACACGAATAGCTTCTGGTTGGTCATCTTCGCGTTGAAACAATTCGCCACCACATTTGTCGCAAATACCATCAACCTTGGGTGGGTTAAAAATGATATGTGCTGTTCCTTTACATTGTTTGCAAGTTCTCCGACCACTTAATCGTTTAACTACTTCTTCAGTATCTAACGTGTAATTTAGAACCGCATCTAATTTAATATTTAACTCTGCCAATAATTGTTTTAATGCTTCTGCTTGATGCACAGTTCTCGGGAAACCATCAAGTAAAAAGCCATAACCGCTACTTAAACAATTTTTCCGTTCACGAACAAGATTAATCACTGTATCATCCGAGACAAGTTTACCTGCTTTCATGGCTTCCATCGCTTCTTTCATTGCTGGGCTTAACGAATCAGCAGGTGTGTTTTTTGCAGCACGAAATACATCGCCAGTTGAAAGCTGGATAGCCCCATATTTCTTGCTCAAAAACTCTGCCTGTGTCCCTTTACCTATTCCTGGGGCTCCAAGCAAGACGATATGTAAAGGACGTGCAGGTTTTGGCAAATCACTTTTACACTCTGTGCCATAAAGCCATGCATTAATTACACCTTCATTTACCATAAGGATACCCTCCTGTTGTTGTAAGGTTTGTTTATTTGTTTTACTCAAAAAGTGTTTTAAGTATAACTAAAAAAACATTAACAATTCATTTTCTTAGTCAACTCTATTTGAAAGAAAAGTAGATTTTCAATATACTCATAAATAAAGATAAAGGAGAGTGTTATGAGAACAAGTAAATATCTAAAAAAAAGAACATTACGACAAATACTTATTATCAGCTTTATTCTTGCTATCCCGTCTGTGTTTGGTGATGTAATAACGTTGCACCAAGGATGGCAGGTTCAAAGTTCAAAGGGATTAGAACAGCAGGGAGATTACTGGTCAACAGTGGGTAAATCAACAGATGGCTGGTATAAAACGCAAGTCCCGAATACTGTGCTTGCTATTCTTGAAGATGCAGGTGTATACCCAAATTTGTATTATGGCACAAATCTTAAGAATGTGCCTGGTTATCAGGATGGACTGTGGTTAATTATGCCCAAAGATAGTCCTTTTCGAGACCCGTGGTGGTATCGCACGGAGTTTGATGTTCCTGAAGAGTGGAAAGGAAAAGAATGCACACTTCATCTGGATGGAATTAATTACGAAGCGGAAGTTTGGCTCAATGGAAAGAAAATAGCAGACTCTTCCGAAGTGAAGGGAATGTTTCGTAGATTTGAGTTTCTTGTGACTAATGACCTTCACTATGGTGCTCGAAATGCCTTAGCATTGAAAATCTCTCCCCCAGGATTATTGCCAGAAAAAGATTACGATACAAAACAAATTGAAGCCACAACAGGTTGGGACGACCACAATCCGCAACCACCAGACTTAAACATGGGAATATGGCAGGCAGTTTATATAAAAAATCAAGGGGCGGTTGCCCTAAGACATCCTTATGTAGAAACGAAACTATCGTTGCCAACGCTGGACAGTGCTGATTTAACGGTTTCTGTTTGGGCTACTAATTTAACAACATACGAAGTTGAAACAACAGTGAGAGGACAAATTGAAGACCGTGTTTTTGAACAAAAGGTTCAGTTAAAACCTGGAGAAAAACGTGAGATTATATTCACCCCACACGATTATCCTATTCTCCATATAACCTCCCCTCGCATTTGGTGGCCTGCTCCATTAGGAGAACAAAATCTGTATCAGCTTTCACTACAAGCCATTATAAATGACCAGTGTTCTGATATTGCCCAGACCCGTTTTGGAATTCGTGATGTATATACAGAACTAAACAATGAGGATTGGCGAACTTATTATGTAAATGGTGAAAAAATATTGATTCGCGGTGGAGCATGGATGACCTCTGACATGCTATTACGTTTAACACGTACACGTTATGAAGCCCTTATCCGATTTGCCCGAGAAGCAGGACTGAATATGCTTCGTTCCGAAGGATTCTCAATTCGTGAAACGGATTTGTTCTATGATTTGTGCGATGAGTATGGCGTTATGGTTACACAACAGATTTTCGGGCGGACTATTTTAGATGAAGACCTTGCTATTCGTTGTGTTGAAGACATGATGTTACGAATACGGAGCCATCCCAGTCTGGTTCACTTTCTTGGACATGATGAAACATTCCCATCAGATAAATTGGATACTGCATATAAAGACTTCATAGAAAAACATAGACTTCATAGAACCTATCAACCACATTCTGGAACATTTGTTACCACTACCCGTCGTTCTACAGGTGGAACACGTACAGGCACTCGGGAACTCTGGACGTATGCAAGTCCATCACATTATTATCTTAGGACACATGATGGTGCATGGGGATTTGCACAATCAGGAGGTATTGGTGGAATTATCGCTTCGCCTACGAGCATTAAGGAAATGTTACCCCCTGACCAGCTCTGGCCTGCTCTCGACACAGAGGCGTGGTCATTCCATACTGTAATTCAGGGAGGGACATATTTCTATGCTATTCGTGAGGCAATGAACCGCTGTTATGGACAGGCAGATAACTTAGAAGACTTTTCCAAAAAAGTGGAAACAATGAATTATAACAGTGCTCGAGGGATGTTTGAGGCTTACGCACGAAATAAATATTCAGCTACAGGGATAACAACATGGAAGTATGATGTTGCCTGGCCTGCCACACTTACATGGCATTATGTTGATTGGTACCTACGGCCTACATCCGCATATTACGGGGCGAAAAAAGCATGCGAGCCATTACATGTCCTTTTTGCTTATGATGATGAATGTGTGTGGTTGGTCAATAGCTACCGAAAGAAGTTCTCTAATTTGAAGGTCTTAGCAGAAGCATTTTATTTGAATGGTGAAATTTTCTGGTCAAGGGATAAATCTGCTGTCGAGGTTGCCGAAGATGGAAAAACAAAGGTAATGGAAGTAGATATCTCAAAAGAGCAAAGAAGTCCCATGTTCTTTTTACGATTACAACTTTTTGATGAAAACAACCAACTGATTTCAAGAAATACTTATTGGTTATCCGATAAGCCAGATATTCCAGGAGACACTGGCCATAACCTCAAAGGAATATTTTACACTCGCCCAAAATCTGTAGCTGACTTTACGAAGTTAAACGAGTTAACACCAACACAGATTCGTCTCAAAGGACAAGAAGCACTAAAAACGAATAATGAACGATTATTTAACGTACAAATCAAAAATGAAGGGGATACTATCGCATTTATGATTATTCCTGAATTATACTTGCCTGATAAACCAGGGTATGAACTCCCCCGTGTCTACTGGTCAGAGGGTGGTATAGTTCTGCGTCCAGATGAAGAAGTAGTAATACAAGCAAAGGTACCTCTGGATGTGGTTTCTGAAAATATACAACCAATTTTCGGAGCACGTGGTTGGAATGTTACATTAGCTCAATAGAGTAGTTATTATAACCTAAAATAGGAAAATCTTATGAGAAAAATTATCCGTTTATTATTAGTAGGGGTATTAACTCTTCTAATCGTAATTCTTGCTATTGTCCTTTTTCGAGCAGAAAAAGCAAGATGGCATAAAAAAGAAGTCCCCAGAGTAGAAGAAGTTTCTGTTTCATTAGAAAAAGAAACGATAGCAAATAATTTGGGTCGAGCATTACAGTTTAAAACCATCTCTTATCAAGAAGAGATGCAAAATGATTGGGAAGAGTATAAGAAATTTATACGATATTTAGAGGAAACATTTCCCGAGGTGCATGCAACGTTAAAAAGAGATATTGTCAATGAATACAGCTTACTTTACACCTGGGAAGGGAAAAATCCATCATTACCACCAGCATTATTCTTGGCACATTATGACGTTGTTCCTATAGAAGAAGGCACTGAGAGTCAATGGAAATACCCTCCGTTCTCGGGAGCAGTAGCAGAAGGTTATATTTGGGGGCGAGGTGCTATTGATGTGAAGTGTGATGTAATGGCTTTACTGGAATCAGTAAATTATTTGCTAAAGGAAAACTATCAACCGACAAGGACGCTCCTGTTTGCATTTGGTCATGATGAAGAAGTAGGTGGTAGAAAGGGAGCCAAAAAGGTTGCCGAATTATTAAAAGAACGAGGAATCAGACCAGAATTTAGTTTAGATGAAGGAATGGCAGTTACAGAGGGACTGCTCCCAGGAATTAATGGTCCTACTGCCCTTATTGGAATTGGTGAAAAAGGATATTTATCCTTAAAACTCATGGTTACTACCGCTGGCGGACATTCTGCGGAACCTCCGAAAGAGACATCTATTGGTATTCTTTCCAATGCCATATCTAAAATAGAACGAAATCCTATGCCTGCAACCCTTGAAGGTCCACTACGTTGGATGTTAGAAGACCTATCGCCTTATATGAATTTCTCGATGCGGGTTGTTTGTTCTAATTTGTGGCTATTGGGTGGAATATTAAAAAAAGCACTTGAAAATATTCCGAGTGCTAATGCGGCTATTCGAACGACTTTCGCTCCTACATTGTTCCACGCTGGTGAGAAGGAAAATGTGCTCCCTTCAAACGCATGGGCTGTAGTTAATGTGCGGATGTTACCTGGAGATAATAGCGAAAAGGTAATAAACTATATTAAAAAAGTGATAAACGACCCGCGAGTTGAAATACAACCGTTCTCCCCTGAGAAAACAGATGAAGCAAGTCGTTTATCTGACCGTAATAGCGAAGGGTATAAAGCAATTGTCAATTCTATTCATGCTATATGGGGTAATATTCCTGTAGCGAGTGCATTAACTTTAGGTGGGACAGACTCAGTTAACTATATGGACGTTGTTAAGAACACATATCGATTCCAGCCTATGAAGTTCACCCGTGAAGACCTCGATTTAATTCATAGTACTAATGAAAGACTTAGTATCGACAATTACACCACCGCTATCAAATTTTATATCCGTTTATTAAAAAATACAGGTAGTAATTAGTGAAAAATGATTTAATTAGGGTTCTTAAAATAATATTTTTATGAGTGAACGCAACAGACCATTAGTTTTTGTGTATTTTACCAATTTTTTTTGTTACCTAAATTTGTGTAAAATGGTCATAAACTTAAAATACAAATATAAGGAGAAGGTTTATGAAGAAAAACTTTATTTTAAACACATTATTTCTGTTTGTATTATGTTTTGCATTGGGTTTCACATTTTCAGCGTCAGTCGTTGCTAAGACTCTTGCAGAATCATTAGCAGATGAAAAAGATTTTACAGCACATCGGATATCAAGTTATGACAGGACGGGAGGTAATGCCGATGGTATGCAAGAGCAACCTATTGCCATTGGCGAAACAAGGACATTGGCAAAAATTGAAGGTGCAGGTGCTATTACCCATATATGGGTAACAATATCCAGTAAAGACCCAAATCATTTAAAGAACCTTGTATTGCGAATGTATTGGGACGGTGAAACAAATCCGTCCGTAGAGTCACCTATCGGGGATTTCTTTGGATTAGGACATGCCCAATACTACACGTACAGTAGTTACCCTATTCAGATAGGAACATCAAATGCTCTCAATTGCTTTTGGTATATGCCATTTGCCAATGGTGCGTTGGTTACTATCACAAATGAAGGGACAGATGTTTGTGGTGCTTTTTATTATTATGTAGACTATCGCCAAATAGGAAAAGTAGATACACCGTTACGTTTCCATGCTCATTACCGTCAAGAATATCCTTGCACTGAAGGAACCGACTATACTTTCCTCGAAGCAAAGGGGAGAGGACATTATGTAGGTGTTAGTTTATCCATTCACAATCGGGCAGATGGTTGGTGGGGCGAAGGTGACGACAGGTTTTATGTGGATGGCGAAGAAAAACCGTCTCTGTACGGCACAGGTTCCGAGGATTACTTCTGCGGTGCATGGTGTTACGGACCTGCATTTAGCTATCTTTTCTTTGGTTGTCCTTTGCGAGGAGAACATAAACGTGGTGAAAAATGGAATGTATATCGATTCCATATCCTTGACCCAGTCCCATTTAAAGAATCTATCCGTGTAACTATAGAGCATGGGCATGCAAATGACCGCTCTGATGATTTTAGTTCTGTTGCTTATTGGTACCAAACAGAACCACACATCCCGTTTGAACCATTACCTGCTCCTGAAGATAGACTTCCTCAATCTGCCCCAGCTCAAGCGACCCATTATGAACCTGGGGCAATTGAAATTGAAAGTGGATTATTAGCATTCCAGAATTTAGATGACACTGTAGTTGAACAGGATTTGTCAGGGTTTGGGAATGAATGGAGCAATGGAAAACAGTTATGGTTTAAGCCTGAAGGTCCGAGAAATTATGTAACCACTGTGGATGTCCCATCAGATATGGCAGGAGATAAAAAAATAACCCTATGGTATACCAAAGCACCTGATTATGGGAAAGTAGAATTATGGCTTAATTCCCAAAAAGTAGCGGAATGGGACGGCTATAATAAAGATAAAGTAGTACGAGACTCTATTCAATTTAAAGCGAATGTCTTGGCTGGACAAAATAAAATTGAATTGAGAATTATTGGTAAAAATGAACAATCCACAAGTTATATGGCTGGATTAGACTGCATAAAAGTCGAATAACTATTTAGAAAAAGGACACATCTAAATAATCTTCTTCTATATTTTGAGAAGGGAAAGATGATTTTTTTTCCCCATCAAAAATAATTTGAATTTATTTGAGATTTGTTAAGACGATAGTGTAATTTATATTAATGGTTTGCATAATATGCAGATTTTTTAGAATGGGAAAGGAGACCTATTTTTATGCAGAGACAACCTGAACCCGAACTTATGGACGACCCATTAGAAGCAGAGGCATATTCGATAACTGATTTTTCTGATGTAAACGAAAAATTTGTAGAGAAATTATGTTCTATCCTTCCTCTGTCTGGAGAACTGATAGCAGTCGATTTGGGATGTGGTCCTGGCGATATTACGTATC
>JAIWNQ010000142.1 GCA_020216745.1 Candidatus Hydrogenedens sp. | reverse complement strand
GAACATTTATGAGAAATGAGGATTGGCATATTATAGGTGTAGATGGTTCAGAAGCAATGTTGAGATTTGCACAGAAGCAATTTGGAATTAGGAAGCCGATTTGGATACTTAGTGATGCTAAGTTCCTACCATTTGCTGACTATTCTATCGATGTAGTTTTTACAAATAGCCTATTGCATCATTTGTTAGACCCCATGCCCTTTTGGAATGAAATCAAGCGGATTATTAAACCTAATGGTTTCCTGTTCCTACGTGATTTATTCCGACCTATATCGACGGAGAAAGCCCAAGAAATTGTAGATACCTATGCTGGCGATGCATCAAGTCTATTGAAAAAAGAATATTTCCGTTCACTTTTATCTGCATTTACGCCTGAAGAAATTCAGGAACAACTATCTCAATGTGGACTTCATTTTTTAACCGTAGAACGAGTTACAGACCGCCATGTTGATGTTTATGGGGTTATGTCTGAACCGAATAGGTAGTTATGCATAAAACAATTTGGCTTACAGCAGAAGACCCATTCCCACCAGAACATAAATGGCATGGCTGGGTAGTTGCGTATGGCGCAGATTTGAGCCCTCAACGATTGTTAGATGCCTACCGAAAGGGTATTTTCCCATGGTATAGTGAAGGTGAGCCAATTCGTTGGTGTTCCCCTGACCCACGTGCAGTGTTACCAACACATTTATTACACATTCCTCAACGGTTATGGCGAGAATGGAAAAGAAAACCGTTTGAAATAACAGCGGATACGTCTTTTCACAAAGTTATTCACGCATGTGCAAGAACCCCACGAAAATGGGAAGATGGGACGTGGATTACTTCTGATATGGAACAAGCATACAACCGAATGCATGATTTAGGTTATGCTCACTCAATTGAGTGCTGGCAAGACTCACAATTAGTCGGTGGATTATATGGACTTCAATTAGGTCCACTATTTGTGGGTGAATCCATGTTCTACCGAAAGTCAAATGCATCAAAGATTGCTTTTCTTGCTCTATGCGGATTTGCCTTAATTCATAATATTTCACTTATTGATTGTCAGGTGTTTACAGAGCATTTAGAACGGTTTGGAGTTTTTGAAGTACCACGAAAAAAATATTTGAGCTGGCTTAAAGTAAAATTGCCCGAAGAATTACCTCGCCATCAATGGACATTTAATTATGATGATGTTAATCATGCTCTAATTACTCTATGGAACAAACAAAAAGAAAAGAGTAGATGAAACGTTGATAAGAATAAATATCCGCTCAAAAAATATAATTTCCTGTCAGATTTTCTCATAACGAAAATCAGTCTTGATTGAAAAAATGAAACAAGTGTAATTAATCGTAGTATAATTGACAATAAGAGATAAAATATGCATAATATATAGAGTGAAAATATTTTCACATGATAAATTAAATTTATAATTTACACTAAGATGGAGAAGAAATATGTCCTCAGTTCCAAATCCTGAAGAGTCAAAAGCAAAGAGTAAGGCATTAGAAATAGCGGTAAGTCAATTAGAACGGCAATATGGGCGTGGTACGCTTATGCGTTTGGGTGACGTGCGATTTACCCAAGGGATAAAAACTATCTCAACAGGTTGCTTATCGTTAGATATTGCGACGGGTATCGGTGGTTTACCATTGGGACGTGTTGTTGAAATTTTCGGTCAGGAAGCCTCTGGGAAAACCACACTTGCCCTGCATGTGGTGGCTAATGCCCAGAAAAATGGAGGTGTTGCCTGTTATATTGATGCCGAACATGCCTTAGATTCGGCTTTCGCTGAAAAAATTGGCGTTGACATTAATAACTTGTTGGTATCTCAACCTGATTATGCTGAACAAGCGTTAGATATTTGCGAAAATCTGGTAAGAAGTAATGCATTTGATGTAATTGTTATTGATTCCGTTGCTGCACTTGTCCCAAAAGCGGAAATAGAAGGAGAAATTGGTGACCAACATATGGCATTACAAGCACGCCTTATGTCGCAGGCACTGCGTAGACTTACAGGAGCCATCAGCCGTTCTAAAACGTTAGTCATCTTTAT
The DNA here is from genome assembly GCA_020216745.1 of Candidatus Hydrogenedens sp. Taxonomy (GTDB): domain Bacteria; phylum Hydrogenedentota; class Hydrogenedentia; order Hydrogenedentales; family Hydrogenedentaceae; genus Hydrogenedens. Next base: position 7,959 of record JAIWNQ010000142.1, on the reverse strand, counting down.
TAATCAAGTTCGCGATAAAATAGGTGTCTTTTTTGGCAATCCTGAAATTACGACAGGTGGTAAAGCCTTGAAATTCTATGCCAGTATGCGTATTGATATTCGTAAAGTTACCTCTGTAAAAGAAAAGGATATCGAAATAGGAAACCGTGTCCGTGCCAAAGTAGTCAAAAATAAATTAAGTGCTCCATTTCGTACTGCTGAATTTGACATCCTTTTTGAAGAAGGAATTTCTTATGAAGGAGATTTGATTGACCTCGGCATTAATGAAAAGATTATTCAAAAAAGCGGTGCATGGTTCTCTTATAATGGAGAAAATATTGGACAAGGAAAAGAATCTGCAAGAAGATACTTAAAAGAACATCCAGAAATAACCGAAAAACTTCGTAATCAAATCTTAGAGAAAGTTGGCTTATTAAATCCTGCTGAAACGAAGGAAACGTAATTAAAATTATTAAAGAAGGAGTCCCTGAATCGTTCAGATACCCGACAAAATTCCAACAGATGTAGTAAGACATCCGAATTATAGGTTAAGGTTTATTTCAGTCCTTTTTGTTATTCTCGCAATTCTTCTCTCAACTGGGTTTTTATATGGCAGGTATAAAATTTTATCGGTGAAAGAAAATTTTGAGCGAGATATTAGCAAAAAGGTTAACGGGCACCTTGTAATTGGCAAAATAATCCCAAATGGATTGAGAGGACTCCGCATTGACGACATCCAGTTTCGGATGGATTATCAAGGCATTCAACTTCAGGCGGAAATACCCCGCACCGTTGTCCATGTAAACTGGGTTAATCTATTCTATCGGGAATGGAGTTTTGACATGATTCAGATTGCCCAGTCTGATATAAAGGTAAATATTAAAGACCCATCATTTTGGGAGAACATTCGTTCTGAGAAAAATGCCAATTCCGCAATAGACTTAAAAGATATTTCTTTCAGAGTTGTAGGGGAACGAAATAATATTGTTATTCAAGGACTTATTCCTGAACATGAAATTCAACTCAAGAAGTTTAGTTTTGATTGTTATAGACTTTCTGATTCATCAGAAATTCGAATGAAGTTAGACACTACAGTATCATACCTCCCAGAAATTCCAGATGAAACGTCACTAAATTTAGATTTGCGTTTTCGTTCCCTTGAAGACTTTGATTTACGAGCGGAGTCCAACAAAATCCTTTTATCCCAAATAGAAAAGGTAGTATCATTCTCTGATATTTTGTATCCTGAGGGGGCTATTACCCCGTCCTTACGTGTTGCTGGGTATCCAAATCAAACTCTCATTATTGCATTAGAAGCACCCTTTGAAGATATAAAGGTAAAATCTCAAAATGTCCCATTTCAATCAATCACGGGTGAAATTACAGCATTGGCAGATTTGAAATTGGCAGAAAAACGATTACGAATAACAACCGCAGATATTACCTCTGAAGAATTTGATGGAAGTTTGTCAGGTTTAATTTTCCTCGACAAACCTACTCCTGAATTAGACATAACTTTAGAAGTGCGGAAGATACCCTTAGAGGATTTAATCACCTCATTTACTCAACAGCAGGTAGAAAAATATGGAAATTTTGTTCTTACTTTTGACCAGCTGAATAATTTACGTTTTGGGGTCAAAGGAACAATAAAAAAACCTATGTTAGAAGCGTTAGCCGATGTAACAAATGGAACAATCCAGTTTAATCCTAATACCGACGAATTACCCACAATCCAAGCCCGACTTGAATTAGTTAAAATTGGTTGGGTTCCAGAAGGGCAACTTCCAAGGGGAACATTAGTCTTAAAGGATGGAATTGTTGAATATCATCCATTAAAAATAAAAGTAGATAATATCTCAGCAACCTGCATTCTTGATACAAATGAACTGACTATTGATTCTTTATCTGGTATATATAATGATTCATTAATGACCTTAAAAGGAAACTATAAAATTCAGGAAAAAACTGGAATATTTACGATAAATGGTACTCTTAATGGGTTGGAAAATCTGCCATTTATAAAAAAGGATGATGATGTTTCACTTTCGGGCAGTGCTACATTTCAAACAACATTAAACTATACACCTGAAAAGATTTCTGCTCAACTGAATGCGGAATTGACCTCTGCGGATATTGGCTATGAATGGTGGTTCCATAAACGAATTGGAGTAGGTGCAACTATCCCTGAGTTAAAGGTCGATATCATCCCAAAGAAATCTTTAATTATCGATGGTATTGGGCAATTAGAATCAACTCCACTGAATGCACGATTTGAGTATGCATATTTCAATAAAAAGTTTAATTTACGCAAAGTGAATATCACTTCCAGTGCTCTTGATATTAATACAGCAAGCAAGTGCCTAAACATCCCCTATCAGGGAAGAGGAGGAGTTGGCAAAAATGGCTCCTTCTTATGGGAAAAGAAAGGTAAGAATGAAAAGTATGGCGAAACTATGAAAATCAGTGTAGATATCGATTGGGCATCTTTTCTTGCAAAAGAAACTGAGATTCCATTAGAAGCGAAGGATGTATCTGTGCAGGCTTTTATTGATGAACGTGACCCGAACAACAGGACACGTATGTTTACAATTACCGCAAAAGAAGCAACAATACCGCCTATTGGTGTAAAATGGCTAATCCCACTTCGTTCCAAAGAAGAAGCAGAGGCAGAACGGATACGCAAGAAGGAACCACCTGGACCTCCTGAATATTGGACTTTTGTTCTAAATTCAGAAAAGATTACAATGCTTCCATGGGAAGGAACAAACTTTAAGGGTATTGCATATGATAGGCCGGATAGTTCCGGTTTAGATCGTTTTTCTGCAAATGTAGGAAATGGAACACTTGAAGGGAGCTACTCTGTGTCCAGCCCCGAGAACGTGAGCGTTCTTAAAGCACAATGGAAAAATATTCCTGTGATTTACCTTGTGCGACATCTAAATCTTCCCGAAGCGATTGAAGGTGAATGTACTGGAAATGTCGAATATTCACTTGATTTGGACGATGCAAATACACTCTCAGGCAAAGGTTCGTTTCAGGTTGTTAATGGGAAAGTAAAAACAGATTTGTTCTTAAGTAGATTTGCACCAGAGACATCTTCTACTGGAATACCTACAACGTTACCATTTTATTCACTGAAGAGTGATGTTACCATGGAGAAAGACCTTATAAAAACTCCTAATTTACAATTCCGTTCGGAAGGCTTACAAATAGATGGTAAAGGGCAGTTTATTATCGATGGTGATATGGACTACGATTTATCGTTTACATTTTCACCGCAGTTAGCATCGCAAATCACAGTAATTCGGGATAGCTTTAATATCCGCGGACACCAAATTATTCAGAATCCTATCCAATTAGGTTTCCGTGTTCATGGTCCTTCTTTTAGTCCTAAGGGGCAGGTGAAAGAATTACCCCCATTAGGGGTTACTATTGTAAGTGGTGCAGCAGAAATTACCACCGAAGCTTTCCGTGTTATCGATATCCCTCGTCGTATTTTAGTGGACCTACTTAAAATTGGTGGAAGTGTAATAGGAAGCACAACACAACCCCAAACTCAAAAGTGAAGTAAAAAAGCGAATTTTGTCATAATTATATTATAGAAAAAAAGAGGTAGTTGTTAATGGAAATAAAAATCAGCCGAAATGCTAATAAATGTCTTTTATGCCTCAAATCCTTCTCTCACGAGGAGTGGGTATGGTCTCAAATAGTCGAACTAAATAAAGAATGGCAACGACGTGATTTTTGTATCTCCTGCTGGCAACAATCCGAAAAACAACCCGCTTTATCACAATGGAGACATCGATATGTCGACCCCAAAGAACGGAATAAAGAACAGGAAACAAAAGATTCACCTCTCCGAGCTTTATTCTATGAGATGATTGAAAAAGACCATTCCCGTTTGGAACTTGCCATTGCATATCTTGCTTCTCAACTCTTAAAACGCGAAAAGGTTTTTAAACGGATAAAAGAAATGGCAATCTCACCCAAGGAAGGACATATAATAATGTATATTGACCGTATTGATGACCGTGTGATTGAAGTACGCGACCCAAACTTTACCTTTTCAGAAATGGAAGAAGCCAAAAATATTATTTTACGACGACTTGAAGGAAACACAGAGATAGAAAAAACAAACCTACAAAACACTAACAGTATAACCAATGCCTGATTTTAATCAAATTCCGTTTCCAAATAAACCAAAAGACCCATTAGGGATTCAGATAACTGCGAAGCAACTAATTTTTATATTGGTGGGCTTGATATTCTTCTTTATTGTTGTCTTTTTAGTAGGTGTATATATAGGAAAAAAACAGGTCAATATCGATATTGCTAAAGAAGATAAGACAGAGATTTCAGAACCAATAGCGTCTTCACCAGATACTTCTGCAAATCAAACAACTGTTTCCAATAATAATGACACATCTTCCTTAGCATCAACGGTAACTACACCATCTACTGATATGGCATCACCAGCACCTCAACCCGATACACCTCTTCAACAATCGTCAACAACTCCACCTGTAGATAATTCACCATCTAACTTACCTACTACAACAGATACAACGCTACCACCGACACAAACTACCATGACAAGTAGTACACAAAATGACACATCACCTGATAGTAAACCACCCGTGCTCGATTTATCTCCTATAACCCCTCCCATCGACAATGGTATTACAAATCAAACCAAAGACAACTCAAACACTCAACCATCTACTGCTACTACTGATGCTACAAATAAAACGAAGAAAGAAAAAACATATTCCTTACAGCTTTCAGCATTGAGCGGAAAAGATGCAGAAAAAAGAGCCAAAGAGATAGTTGAAAAAGTAAGCAAGAAATACAATAATCAATACCAATTTAAAATTCAAAAGGTGGGTCCATTTATAAAAATAATCGCTATCAACTTTGCTGATGAAAAGAAAGCACGAGAAGCCCTTAACATCCTCTCGCAAGAACCCGATTTTAAAAAAGCATTTATTATAAAGCCTTAAAATATTGTTTACATAGGAATTTCTTCTATAATATAATTTAAGAAAATAAAATCTGTGTGGTTAAAATCCTAAGGAGGAGAATATGAGTAAATCTTATTCAGTTAGTGTAGTAGGGCCGGGAGCATTAGGTTGCTTGTTTGCAGGAAAATTAGCAAAAGCAGGTTTTCGTGTTCATCTCATAGACCATAAACAAGACCGTATCACACGTCTAACAAAGAATGGAATAGAAATTCATGAAGGGGACAAAATCGAAACATACCATGTTCATATTACATCCCATATTCCAGCAGGACAGGACCTTATTATTATTTTGGTCAAATCATATTCGACAGCCTCTCTGGTTCTTCCTCAGGATACAATCATCTTGACATTACAAAATGGACTTGGGAATGTAGAGATATTATGTAAAAAGACCAATGCAGAACGGATACTCGCTGGTACGACAACAGAATCTGCCACACTTTTAGAAGAAGGCAAAACGAAACATACCGCTTCTGGCGTCACCGTTTTAGGTAGTTGGACAACAGCCCCTGTCAAAATAGCATTGGACATACTTGAACAAGCTGGATTCAAAATTGAAATAACAAATAGCCCTGGGCAGGTAATATGGGAAAAAACAGTTATCAATGCTGGTATCAATCCTCTAACAGCCATTCTTAATGTTCCTAACGGGGCTCTCCTAAAGATTCGTGAAGCCCGTGAACTTTTACGGGAACTTGTTGCTGAAGCTTCAAAGGTTGCAGGAACAGAGGGGTATCGTTTCTCGCGGAGTATGATAGAATATGCGGAAGAAACCTGTGAGCTCACTGCAAACAATATCTCATCAATGTTACAGGACATCCGTAATGGACGAAAAACAGAAATAGAAGCCATTAGCGGAGAAATTATGCGTCGTGGAACCTCAGCCTTCTTAACTACACCGCGAACAAGAACTGTATATCAACTTGTTCGGAGTTTGGAACAACGTGAGATTTCCTGACATCCCATACGATAGCCCTTATAATTTCTCTTTTTCCCAAAAAATTGCATTAACATTCCTCCCGTCTATAATAGCCATTGCTTTGAAAAGCCTTTTTAGCACATGTAAATGGGAAGTAACAAATATTGAATGTGTTCACAGAATTATTAATACTGAAAGGCGAATCATTATTGCCATTTGGCATGAACACATGGCTTTTGGAGCACATCTTTTCCAGGGCACCAATTACCACACTCTTACAAGCTACAGTTACGATGGTGAACTCGCTTCAAGAATTGTACGCCGTTTCGGCATAGAAGCGGTTCGCGGTTCCAGTTCTCGCGGTGGAAGTGATGCACTAAATGGTTTACAGAAGGCTTTAGAATATACTGGTTGTGTTGGCTGGACAATGGACGGACCGAAGGGACCTCGACGTATTGCGAAACCAGGAATCGCTGTGCTATCAGCACGTACAAGAACACCTATTGTGCCTATGGGTGCAGTGATAAACAAAGCATGGCACTTGAATTCGTGGGATTCATTCCCCGTACCCAAGCCGTTTGCCCAAATCCATGTTGAATTTGGAGAACCTATTGCTCCACCAGATAATGAATCCAATGAAAAAATAGAACAAAAACGGAAAGAAGTAGAAACAGCATTAAATAATCTTATTCGTCGCCTTGAAGGTAAAACAAATATCGAAATTGAAGGGTAACAAACAAATGGGAAAATTTATTTGTTGACAGATTATTACATAAGCCCTTCCACTTCAATCATAGTACGACGAAGTTGACCACACGCTGCTTGAATATCCTGACCACGCTCTCTTCGTAAAGTTGCGTTAAGTCCATTTTGTGTTAGAAATTCTAAGAAGACTTCACATACCTCATTTTTGGGTGGTTCAAATGAAAGTCCAGGCACAGGGTTCCATGGAATAATATTTATTGTACACTTGAACGATTTGGCATAATCAAGAAGTTCTTGTGCGTGGGCTAATGAATCATTAACACCGCCCAATAAAACGTATTCAAAAGTAATCATGCGTTCCGTTTTTTTCTGATAATAATGGATGGCATCCGCTAATTTATCAAGTGGATATTTGCGATTTAAGGGCACTAACCGTGAGCGAAGTGTGTCATTCCCAGCGTGGAGAGAGATGCTTAGTCGCACCTGCCAGTCTTCGTCTGCAAACCGCATAATGCCCTTAACATCACCTGCGGTAGACACGGTAATTTTCCTCGCCCCAATATTAATCCCTAACGGGTGCATAATCAGTTTTATACTTCGTATAACCTCATCATAATTCCAGAAAGGTTCACCCATCCCCATATAAACAATATTAGGTGTCTTATCTCCTAATTCAGCTCGTGACAATAAATGCAAAACTTGTTCTACTATCTCACCTGCATTTAGATTCCTCTTAAATCCGACTTTGCCCGTAGCACAGAACGCACATCGTAGAGGACAACCTACCTGTGTCGAAAGGCAAAAAGTAATTCGTCTGCGATGTGGAATAATTACCGATTCTACAGACTGACCATCCAAATATTTGATAAGGGCTTTCTGAGTCCCTGACGAATGGCTTTCCTGTATATGTACAACTTCAGATTGACAGGGGATGCTTTGCTCAGTCAATCGCTGGCGTAACTCCTTAGATAAATCAGTCATTTCCTGAATATCAAAAATATGCTTATCATGAAGCCACCGAAATATCTGCCTTCCACGATACAATTCCAATCCAAACGCTTCTGCTATCTCTTCGGGAAAAAGTCGTGTAAGAATTGTTTTATTCATATAATTTTGGCTCCTGTATCATTTTCTAAATCCATTAACGTTTCTCAATCTCTACAGGCGTATACCCTGACTGACGTAATATATTAACCTGTTTTGAAATAGAACTATACGGTGGTTCTACATTCGTGTTAAAAACACAGCGGGTTAATTTAATGACCATAAATGCATTTTCCTGTGGAAATTCACAGCGAATAATTTCGGGGAAATGAATCCCTTCCGAAGTAACAA
>JAIWNQ010000141.1 GCA_020216745.1 Candidatus Hydrogenedens sp. | reverse complement strand
GATAGCTCTCCCGTTCACTTTTTGAAATGAGTGTTCCCTGTTTTGAATACCTTTCATTTCGCACAAGAACCCAAGGGACTCCCTCAACAGTAATGCGACGTTGTAATCTATGATGTTGTTTGTCGTAGTAAATCTCTATAATTGCTTGTTGATGGTCTTTGTCAAAAGACGTTAATACGACACGATTTGAAGGAAGTTCTCCCCAACGCTCAGGTAAAAATGTTTCTTTGAATATATCCAAAGGTGTTACATGAACATCAGATGACTCAAAATACTCACTCCCTTTATGGTAATAAAACTCACGTTCTGTTGGTAACTCAATTAGCGACTCATCTTTATAACATGTCATTCGTAAAACCGTCGCAGTATATTTTCGTCCAATGATATGAAGTAAATCAGGAGCACGAAAAGAAACGTCGCTCTGATGCAGTTGATAGATAGTATCAAGTTGGGGTGTCTTTAACGTAAATGTGCCACGACCTTTAAGAGACGTGATACATTCATCATTTTTGTGAAGGTCATTTAATATTTCTTCTAACTGCGGTTCCATTGTGGAAACAATTCTATGTTCCAAAGTTGTGCCCCATCGTGAACAGGAACATGCTATTAATAAAAAGAGCACAACGATAATATTGAGTACTATTTGTAAATAGGAAAGGCAATACTTAAAATTCATTTGGCTGATAATCCGTTTGTTTCCGTTTTCCAATTAAGGATAGGTAGGTTGAACTTGCTTTTAGTTTATAAAATTGATATAATTATATCCCTTATTTGTATATTGTGTTATGGAGATATTATAGCAGTACATCTTCCTTTTTTTCGAACGTAATATAACCTGAACTAAAAAGGGATTCCCCAATGGCATTTGTATGTGAATACAGTGGAAAGAAACCGATAGTCGGAAATTCAATAATCCGCCGTGGTAAAGCGAAGAAAAAAGGCGGTATCGGACAAAATGTAACAGGGATAACGAAACGTCGTTGGAAACCCAACCTCCAAAAAATCCGTGTTATCGATGAAAACGGTAGAGTACGTCGTATCCGCGTTTGTGCCCGATATATCCGTGCTGGAAAGTTTACAAAAGTACCACGCGGTATTCAAAAAATAAAAACAGCCGTAAGTAAAGCCAACAATTAGTTTTCATATAATATTGTTCTGTTAGGCGTAGTTTTAAGGGCAACTCAGTGATTGAGTTGCCCGTTTCTTTTTATAGTTAAACCGTCAAACAAGACTTAAAAAAGGTAGGCATATTAAGAACAAAATTAAAACACAGTGAAAATGGGAATATTGTCTTTTATTTGTACATTTTTGTGTTTCTTTCTCTCGAAACAATTTGTATTTTTTATTGGTCTTATGTAAATAGATACAAAGGAAAGAGAAAGTGAACACACAAAAAATACATTTTTATGTTCATGAACTAATTCTTCCAACACTTCTATTTATGGGATTAGGAGGTATGACCTGGGCAGTTCGTGGTTGTTCAGGTTTTGGTGGGTCTAATGGATGTTTATTTGCAGGGATAACATTAGCTACTGCATGGTGGTTCCTTTCCTACGACCCAAACCAAATTTCAATCCGTCCTTATGTAAACGCCTTAGGATTAATGGCAATGACCTTAGGTATTGCTATTTCAGGAGCCCGTGGTTGGATGCAATGGCCCTCATTCTTCGAGGGGAAACTGCTCACGAACTACTCTGCTGGTGAGTTTATCCCAATACCACGATATTACGGTTTTATTTGGATGTTTATTGCGGGTGTTCCTTGGGGTGCTTTAGGTGCGTGCTTCTTGGCATGGTGTAATAACGAAAAAGAAGTAACAAAAAAAGAATGGCTATTACGAATTGCCTCTGCCATTGGAGGTGTTATCATAGCCAGACTATTTTTCGAATATTTTCCCGAAATATGTTTACCACTTTACAGCTCCTTTAAAGAACGATATATGGACTTGCAAAATAACCCTAATTTGCGAAGGCTTATAAATGATAACCGTTCCGCTATTATGCATTTGGGATTATATCTCGGTATCCTAACGGGAGAGATTATTCGAAAAGACCGAAGAAACATAACCTTAATTCTGACTGTAGGAATTCTCAATGGACTTGGCTGGGCATTACTCCAAAACTGGAAATGGGCAAACCTTATTTGGCAAGATTATAAATTTAATTGGTGGAGATGCTGGGAAACGTCAGGAGGGATAAGCATCGGCTTCGCCTATGGGATTGCCTATTTCCTAACCAACCAGCCATTGAATAATTCAATTATTCATGAGAAAATAAACAAAAAAGCCATTTTGGAACGAATTACCCTATTTCTTACGGTATTTTTAGCCCTTACTCTTTCCCTGCGAAACGGACTAAAAGGCTGGGCAAATATCTACCTCGGCAATGAAGAGTACTGGGATGGCGTCTTATGGTTAATATTTCTACCAATCCTTTTATCTGGAACCATTTTAATTATTTACTATGTTTGGAAATCAACTAAAAAACAAATATTTAGCAAAAACCCTTTCCCAAACTACCCAATAATTATTTGGACTGTCCTTTTAATTCAAAACTTCATTGCACAACTTATTACTGGACCATGGTCAAATTGGGTCGAAGTATCCTTCAGCATCTATTATCTGTTAATATTCTTAATTTCCTCAGTTATTATCTACCACTACCAATATCTCAAAACCCTCCCCCCTGAAAAAGAACAAACAGCATAAAAAGCACTTATCTCGCAATAAATATACAATAGAATTATTTATTAAAAATTGTGCGAAAAATATTGAAAAAGGTTATGCATTGTGCTATAGTTATATTATCAAATGAGTTACTAAGTTAATACATTGTTTTTTGGGGTGGGTTAAGCTTACCTTAAAGACACTCTTATTGGCTGAGGGCTCATTACAGTGTAGTTTTATAAAAGTATAATCATAAATGAATTTTTTTAATATGAATATTATGCAGGAGACGTAATATGAATACTAAAAAATTAAAATTTAATGCTTATTTTTTTTATTTTCTTTTTATCAGTTTTTTATTTTCATTGCTATATAGTTTTGATGGATATGCCGTAATACAAATAAGTAGTATTGAGAATTTACAGAAGATAGGTAATGATGTAAATTATCCTTTGAATGAGGAATATCAATTATCTAAAGATATAGACGCAAGTGATACAAGTAGTTGGAATGGAGGTATGGGGTTTGTCCCGATAGGAACTGAGGTAAATCCTTTTACAGGCAAATTTGATGGTAATGGATATAAGGTTCGTAATCTGTATATAAATCGTTCTTCACAGGATTATGTTGGTTTGTTTGGAAGAATCTCATCTTCTGGTGAAGTATTCAATTTAGGCTTAAAAGATATTCAAATAAGTGGTGGATATATTGTTGGAGGTTTAGTAGGATATAATGAAGGAATAATAACGAAAAGTTATGCAATAGGAACTGTATCTGGTTTAGGGGATTATATCGCTGTTTTGGTAGGTTATAATGGGGGCACAGTAGAGACATGTTATAGTTCTGGTTCTGGAACAGGTTCTTATGGAAGTGGAGGATTGGTGGGAGGAAATATAGGTACTATTTCTCAGTGTTATTCCCATGCTAATGTAAATGGAACTTGGGCCGTTGGTGGTTTGGTAGGATATAACTACGGGTCGCTATTAGAAAGTTATTCTAAAGGTACAGTATCAGGGAGTGAAGATATCGGTGGATTATTAGGTTATTATGATGGTGGAACATTAACTTCGTGCTATTGGGATATGGAGAGTTCTGGATTGAATCATTCTGCAGGGGGTGAAGGGAAAACTACTATAGAAATGGAACAAAAATCAACTTTTGTGGATTGGGATTTTGAACATGTTTGGGGAATAAAAAATTATTTCTCCTATCCTTATTTTTTATGGCAGTATGCGGTCCCGGATGTAGAAGGAATGGATGAAGATACAGCAAAGAATGAAATTACCTCTGCAGGTTTAACAGTAGGAACTATCACAGTTGAATGTAGCGAGACAGTCCCTATTGGAAAAGTCATCAGTCAAAGTCCGAATCCCAGAGAACAAGTGGAACCAGGCACATCTATAAATTTTGTTTTATCAGGTATTTGTATTAACAATATAGAAGATTTACAAAAGATAGGAAATGATGTAGATTTTCCTTTAAATGGGAATTATGTTCTTACACAGGATATTAACGCAGATGTTACATTAGGTTGGAATGGTGGTGCAGGTTTTATACCTATAGGGACAAGTGCAAATCCCTTTAATGGTAGGTTTAATGGGAAGAGATATAAAATTCACCATTTATTTATTAACCGTCCATCTGAAGATAGTGTTGGTTTATTTTCTTATGTTGGTAGTAGTGGCAAAATTTATGATATGGGTTTAGAAATTAATTTTAGTATATCAGGAGGAACATTTTGTGCCGCTTTAGTGGCCAATTGTAGTGGCTTAATAGAGCGTTGTTATGCAGTAGGCCCTGTAATAGGGGGTAATTATTCAGGGGGGTTGGTTGGCTGGAATAGTGGTATTGTATCACAAAGTTATGCTAATGTGTCAGTTACTGGAAATTGGGCTGTTGGAGGATTAATTGGGTATAACACTTATGAAGTAAAAAAAAGTTATGCTATAGGTTCGGTAAACGGTAATGATAATGTAGGTGGACTGGTTGGTTATAATATCGAAGAAATAGATGAATGTTATTCCAGAGGTTCTGTGACAGGATCAACTTCTGTTGGAGGTTTGGTGGGTACTAATATAGGTTATGTCAGTTCCAGTTATTGGGATATAAATACATCAGGGCAGAATAATTCTACAGGAGGTATCGGCAAAACGACAGAAGAAATGAAACGACAAGCCACTTTTACAGGGTGGGATTTTGTAAATGTATGGGGAATTGAAGAGGATGAAACTTATCCTTATTTACTATGGCAGTATCTAATTCCCGATGTTACAGGTATGCTAAGAACCTCAGCTGAGAATGTACTAACAAATGCAGGTTTTACAATCGGAACCATTACTGGACAATGTGGAACCATTATTTGGAACAAAGTAATAAGTCAGAATCCTTCCGCTGGAACAGTTGGAAGACCAGGTATGTCAGTAGATCTAACAATTTCTGTAAAATGTATAACCAGTTTAGCAGATTTAGAAAAAATAGGAAATGACCCCGAATATCCCCTCGATGGGGAATATGCCCTGGGAGAAGATATTGATGCAAGTAGTACGATAGAACAAAATTTATGGTCTGGGTTTTCCCCTATAGGAACTGCAAGCAGTCCATTTACCGGAAAGTTTTATGGTAATGGATATAAAATCTATCATTTATACATTAATCGGCCATCACAAAGTTATGTCGGATTATTTGGATATATTGAAACGGGTGGAGAAGTTCATGACCTGTTCATAGAAGATTCCTGGGTTTCAGGAAGGAATCAAGTAGGTATCCTTGCTGGATATAATAAAGGAACAATAAGTCGGTGTTATACAACAGGCTCAGTTGCAGGTGCTAATGATATTGGAGGGTTAATTGGAAGTAATGCAGGGAATTTGTCAAAAAGCTATTTTTCAGGCTTTGTTACTGGATATAATTGTGTTGGCGGGTTATTAGGACGAAATGAACAGAAAACAGTGTCTCAATGTTTTGCAGAGGGAGAAGTATCCGGCGGAACAACTGTTGGTGGACTTATTGGTTTCATCACTACAGGGACAGTTGAACAATCTTATTCTACCGCTTTGGTTCAAGGAAACGGAAATGTTGGCGGTTTAGTAGGTATAAACGGGGGAACGGTAAATTCAAGTTACTGGGACATAAATACCTCGGGACAGAGTGCTTCTGCAGGAGGTATAGGTAAAACCACAGAAGAAATGCAACAACAATCAACTTTCACAGGATGGGATTTTAGTAATACATGGAGCATAATAGATAATGAATCATATCCGTATCTATTAGATTTAGGGGAGACAAAACCCATTACTCCGCGAGTAGAAAAAGAAATAAGTTCTGCAAACGAATTTAACCAAATTGGATATGATTGGAATTATCCCTGGAATGGGATTTATACACTAACTACAGATATAGATTGCAAAGATTTGTTTGTTTTCATTCCTAAAAAGACATTTGCAGGCAAACTTGATGGGAAAAGGCATACAATTCAAAATCTGTATATAGTGAGTGAATTGTTTGAGAGTGAGTATAGAAGTGTATTTGGTGTAGTTTTCGGTGAGGTGAATAATGTAAAGTTAGAAATAAGTCATTTAGAGGGGAATAACCCTACCGGTGGTTTAGCGTGTATTAATTACGGAAATATTTTCAATTGCTATATTGAAGGTCCTATCTCAGGAAATGACAATGTCGGTGGCGTAGTCGGTATCAATTATGGTTCTATTTTACAATGTTATAAAGCAGGTTCTGTTACTGGGAATACTTATGTTGGAGGACTTGTTGGTGATAATTATGGGGTGATACAAGAAAGTTTTTCTATGGGTTCTGTGTCTGGTGAAAGTTACATTGGAGGTTTGGCAGGAAACAATTCGGGGAACATTATAAACTGTTTTACTACTGCTTCTGTAACAGGGACTGACCATGTGGCTGGACTCGTAAGTTACAATGAAGGCACAATCCAATATTGTTATTCAACAGGTGCTGTTATTGGAACTACAATTGTGGGTGGATTGATAGGTGTAAATATAAATACTGTAAGTTCGAGTTACTGGGATATAGAGACTTCCGGGCAAACGGAATCTATGGGAGGGGAAGGAAAAACAACAGAAGAAATGATGCAACAGTCAACCTTTGTGGGTTGGGATTTTATGAATATATGGGGAATTGTTGAAGATTCATTATATCCTTACCTTTCATGGAGATATATTGTCCCGGATGTTACAGGTAAGGAACCGGCTACTGCAGAAGATGAGATTATATTGGAAGGGTTTCAAATAGGAATGATAGATTATCAATGTGATGTACTGGAAACAAATGGAAAAGTTATTAGTCAAAGTCCCTCAGGTGGTTCTCGTGTTACTCCTAATAGCACTGTGAATATTGTAGTTTCGGTAATTTGTATAAATAGTATTGAAGAATTACAAAAGATTGGAAATGACCCGAATTACCCTTCTGATGCTAACTACATATTAGAGCATGATATTGATGCCAGTGATACAATAAATTGGAATGATGGAATGGGTTTTATTCCCTTATGTAGTTCAGATAATGGATTTACAGGAAAATTCAATGGAAATAATTACAAAATAACAAATCTGTATATTAATCGTTATAAATATGAAGGAGGTTATAGTTATAGTGGATTGTTTTTAAAAGTCGGTTCAGGTGGGGAAATTCAAAATGTGTATATTGAGAATGCCTGGGTTACAGGAGATGAAGGTGTCGGAGGTTTAGTAGGTTATAATCAAGGAAGAATCACAAAAAGTAAACTAAAAGGGGCTGTAATAGGTAGGAATTACGTAGGAGGTTTGGTCGGGATAAATATTTCTGATGTAGAATTATGTAATACGGAAGGGTCTGCCTCGGGGTATATATATATATATAGGCGGTTTGGTGGGTTCAAATTCCGGAGTAATATCTCAATGTTACTCAACGGACTTAGTAGTGGGTGGTGGATACAGAATTGGTGGAATTGCAGGCTCAAATTACAAAGATATTGTAAAAAGTTATGCTTCAGGTTCTGTTTCTGGTAATTCATCTGTAGGTGGATTAGTAGGAGAAATTCATACTTACGCTAAATTGGAGAAAAGTTATTCTTCGGGATTTGTAACCGGAAATATTTGTATAGGTGGTCTTGTTGGTCAAGTAGATGATACGGCTCAAGTAAGCCAGTGTTACTCTGTTTGTGTAGTTAGCGGGACAAGCTATATTGGTGGTTTAATAGGTAGCAATTCAGGTTCCGTGAATGCAAGTTACTGGGATATAGAAGTCTCAGGGCAAACTATGTCTGATGGTGGAGAAGGGAGGACTACTATGGAAATGAAACAACAAGAAACCTTTGATGGATGGGATTTCGTAGATGTGTGGACAAATATAGAAAACATTTCGTATCCTTATTTTCAAATATTAGGAGAAACTCAATCTCCTACCACAAGAGAAGAAAAAGAAATATGGACTTTAGATGAGTTAAAAGACATCGGGAGGAATTGGGACTATCCCTTTGATGCACATTACACTTTAATGGCAGATATAGATGCAACAGATACTATAAACTGGGATGATGGAAAAGGATTTAAGCCTATAATTTGTTTCTCAGGGATATTTGATGGTAATGGACATATAATAAAAAATTTATATATAAAGCGAGAGGAGGAGGAGGTAAGCTTGTTTGGTTACTCTACAGGGATAATTCAAAATTTAGGGTTGGAGAACACCTGGATCTATGGTGGATATATTGTAGGGACACTGTTATCTTTTAATTTAGGACTTGTTACTCGTTGTTATAGTACAGGTTATGTAGGTGGGGATTACGGAGTTGGAGGTCTTGTAACTGTTAATTATCAAAATTGTGGAACAATAGATAAATGTTATTCATCGTGTAGGGTAGAGATAGATTCTGACTATGGAGGAGGTTTAGTGGCTGAGAATGATTATTCTATAACACAGTGTTTTGCAACAGGAAATGTATCAGGATCGAAATACATAGGTGGACTTGTAGGAAGTAATTACGCGGATATTTTAAATAGTTATGCAACAGGTACGGTTTCTGGAGAAAGTAGGGTAGGTGGGTTTATTGGAATAACCGAAACTTTTGTATCAATTAAGTGCAATTATTCTGTTGGTTTTGTATCAGGAGGTTCAAATTATATTGGGGGGTTTGTGGGGGAAAATAGATATCCATCGGGTGGAATAGAAAATTGTTTCTGGGATATAGAAAGTTCTGGACAAAATAGTTCAGATGGCGGAGAGGGAAAAACGACATTGGAGATGCAACAACAATCTACTTATGTTAATTGGGATTTTACAGATGTATGGGGAATTACAGAAGGTCAGACATACCCATATTTATTATGGCTGGGGAACCCATTAATTTCATGTCCTGATGTAGTAGGTGTTAGTCAAAATGATGCGGAGATTACCATTACAGAAGCAGGCTTAACAGTAGGTGCAATCATCGAAGAATGTTCTTCATCACCTATTGGGATTGTAATAAAACAAACTCCAGAGTCTGGCCAATACCTTGCTCCGGGAAGTGTAGTTTATATAACTGTATCTACCGGCCCCTGTGGAGAAGGAACCTCAGAAGGGGAAGGAGCCTTAGAAGGAGAAGGAGCCTTAGAAGGAGAAGGAGCCTTAGAAGGAGAAGGAACCTCAGAAGGGGAAGGAGCCTTAGAAGGAGAAGGAGCCTTAGAAGGAGAAGGAACCTCAGAAGGGATAGCAGAAGGAAACATAGAGGGTACAGTAGAAGGGGAAGGAACTCCGGAAGGCATAGCCGAAGGTCCCCTGGAGGGAACAATAGAAGGAACTTCTGAAGGTGAAGGAAGTTCCGAAGGTAGCACAGAAGGCTCAGTGGAAGGAGAAAAACCACCACATAGTTCAGACCTGAATGGCGATTGGCAGATAAACTTGTCCGAACTACTTCGTGTGGTTCAATTCTTCAATTATTTAGGGTATCATTGTGCTTTACCTGGAGAAGAAACCGATGAGGGATATATGCCGGGATTTGATGGAGATAAAAATTGTCAACCCCACGGTTCCGATTACAATCCACAGGATTGGGTAATTAGTTTGAGTGAACTATTGCGATTAGTTCAATTCTTCAACTTCAATGGCTACCATCTCTGCCCTGATGGCGAAGACGGTTACTGCCCCGGGATTTAAAATAAACTTGACGATTTAGATGTTTTAAAATTAGAGTTTGTCCCAAGCCTAAGAATGTATCATTCATTTATAATTTCTCTTCTCTTACGTTTCAAGAAGATAAATGTCCAGAATACAAAAAGCGGATTTTTTGATTGCATTTTTTTATATTTGTCTAATTTTTGTGTATGGCAAAACATGTATATAGAAACA
>JAIWNQ010000140.1 GCA_020216745.1 Candidatus Hydrogenedens sp. | reverse complement strand
GAATGAGTTACTGGAACCGTTGAAGGTTTAAAAAGGAGAAATGAGTTATATTTTTGTTAAAATGTGAAGGAAATTTTAAGATATATACAAGAAGGAAAATGATATGGGTTTAGATGTGAATGATTTGTTTCATTTATTTACAAAGGTTCAGGATGATCTATACTATTTTGCTAAGAAGGCAAAACAGGGAGGTGAAAAAATAGCGGGCTTTTTATGTACGTATTCTCCGCAGGAGTTGTTTCATGCAGGAGGATATTTCCCTGTTCGTGTTATAGGTGGGGAAGGAGGCACACCGTTAGCAGACCAATGGCTACAACCATATGCGTGTAGTTTCGCTAAGAGCGTACTCAATTTAGGGCTAACGGGCGATTTCTCCTTTTTAGATTTAGTCGTGTTTAGTCATACATGTGATACGATGCAAAATCTGGCAGAGGTATGGAGAAGACGAGTAGAGGGAATTCCTGTTATTATTGTGTCTACTCCTAATTTAAATGCGGGAGAAATTGCACTTACTTATTTGAAGCGTGAATTAGTCCGAGTAAAAGAAGAAGTTGAAAGAATCTCAGGAGATAAAATAACAGATGAAAGACTTTTAGAAAGTATGAGGCTTTACGAACGACATAGAAATAATATGAACCGCTTATATCAATTAAGACAGGCAAATCCTTCGCTAATGACAGGGACGGAGATGTTTGCAGTGGTTCTTTCTTCTTTCTTGATGAAGAAGGAGGAACACAATACATTGTTGGAAGATTTAATTAAAACGTTGGAAAATGTACCTCCTCAGGAGATAAAGAGACCTCGTATTTTAGTTGGTGGTAGCGTTTGTCAAGCACAAGGATTTATCCAGTCTATAGAAGCAGTGGGTGCTTTAGTTTGCAACGATGATTTGTGTATGGGGTCAAGGTCTTATGTCCTCCCACCTGTACCACAAGGAGAACCCATTGATATGTTAGCACAAATGTATCTTTCCCGTATACCCTGTCCTGCGTTTCATAAACCTGGCTATGACCCTGCGGAGATTTATATTGAGAAGGTAAAGGCAGGAAACATTGATGGTGTAATATTTCTTCAAACAAAATTCTGCGACCCGTATGCTTTTAACTACCCATACCTCCGTAAAAGGTTGGAACAAGAAGGTATCCCCAGTCTACTTCTTGAAGTAGAACAAAATCAGCCTGTTCCAGAGGCATTCCGTACACGGGTTGAAGCATTTGTTGAAACTTTAAATAATAGGTAATGTGTTTCAGCCATGAGCGATTATTTCGTAATAGGACTTGATATAGGCTCCGCAACCGCAAAAGCGGTACTTGTTGATAATGAAGGGAAAAAATGTGCCTATGCAGTTCGCCCTACAGGGGGAAGATTAGTTCAGTCTGCTGAGGATGTGAAGAAGGAAGTGCTATCTAAAACTGGTGTAGTAGAAGAATCGGTTAAAGCGATAATTACCACAGGCTATGGCAGAGATATTGTTCAGAATAAAACAAAAAGTTTGACAGAAATTACGTGTCATGCCAAAGGTGCGTATATAACAATGCCCGATATTCGGTTTGTAATTGACATTGGTGGTCAGGACTCGAAAGCAATTTTGCTTGAATCTGATGGGCAAGTGGGTCGTTTTGAAATGAATGATAAATGTGCCGCAGGAACAGGTCGTTTTTTAGAAGTAATGGCACGAACACTTGGAATCCATCTGGATGAAATGGGGGATATGGCACTTCGCTCTGAGAAATGTTCTAAAATTTCCTCTACATGTACAGTTTTTGCAGAAAGTGAGGTTATTTCATTGCTGGCTCAAGGGGAAGAGATACCATCGGTTGTCTCTGGTTTATGTCGTGCAATTGCGGAAAGGGTATATGGTTTGGCTTCGCGGGTAGGTATTACACCACCAATTATGATGACTGGAGGGGTAGCGAAGAACAAAGGTGTTGTAAGTTGGCTCTCGAAGGTATTAAAGCAAGAATTGATTGTGCCTGAAGAACCCCAAATCATAGGGGCTTTAGGGGCAAGTATAATAGGCTTAGAATGGGTTAAGAAAAATAATGAGACAATGAACAAAATAACACAAAATATATAAAGAAGGAAAAATAAATTTTATGAGTCAGCGAGTTCCAATTCGTTCAACTGCAAAGATGAAAGAGTTAATGGGTTTCTACTATATGATGGCTAAAGCCGCAGAGAACGACCCAAGTCAGAAAATCGCATGGATTACCAGTGGTGGACCTGTAGAAATTTTACATGCAGGAGGTGTAATCCCTATCTATCCTGAAAATGTCGCTGCTATGGCTGGGACAATGAAAATATCAGATGAAATTTGTGCAGTAGCAGAAGAACAAGGCTTTTCTCGTGATTTATGTTCCTATGCCAGAACCGATATCGGTTCTGTACTTTCTGGAAAGGGACCTATTATGGGTAGTGCCAGTCCGAAACCAGATTTTTTAGTCTGCTGTAATAATATTTGTGGTACAGTGACTAAGTGGTATGAAGAATTACAGCGAATATTCAATGTCCCATTGATCTTTATCGACGCACCGTTCCAGTATGGAACGAAAGATAGACCTGAAGCCATAGATTATATGGAAGCACAATTGAAAAAAATGATAGAGCAGGTAGGTGAAATTACAGGAAATCCTATATCCTGGGATAAGTTAATGGAAACATTGGAACTTGCAGACCGTGCGGTAAAATTATGGCGTGAAATTCAAGATTTGCTACAGCATAAACCTGCTCCGATGAATTCATTTGATACCTTTATTCATCTGGCTCCTATTGTAACGTTACGTGGGACACAAGGCTGTATTGAGTATTACGAATCGTTAAAAGCGGAGATGTTAGAACGGATTGAGCAGGGTATCGGGACACTTGAGAAAGAAGAGTATCGATTAGGATGGGATAATTTAGCAATATGGTATAAGATAAAGTTTTTATCAGAACGGTTTTCTCAGCATAATGCCGCACTGGTTGTATCTACTTATACACGTAGTTTCTGCTATCAGGCGGAAGATAGGGATATCTCTAATCCACTTCGGGCAATGTCTGCAGATTATTTGGCAGGTTATATTAATCATGGTTTGGATTTCCGCGAACGAGAACTATACCAGATGGTGAAGGACTTTAGTCTGGATGGATTGGTAATGCATTCTAACCGCTCCTGTCGTGCCTATTCATTCGGACAATATGAATTAGCCCGAACAATGGAGGATAAATACGGTGTTCCCGTCTTATTGATTGAGGCAGACCAAAATGACACTCGCATGTGGAGCGATGAGCAAGTTGGAAACCGTATAGACGCTTTCATGGAACGTGTCGCCAGCAAAAAGAAAAGAACTTAAAAAGTATAAATATATAACATTTAATCAAATTTATGGGGGACTGTTTTGAAAGTTTTATACAATTTAGGCCATGCGTCGCATAATGCTTTTTGATGTTCTTCAGGATTAGAACGATAAAATAAGCGATGTGGAGTTGCTTTTGATACCTGTTCAATTTCAAAATTGCCATCAGGAAATGGCTTAAAATGAATGGGGATAAAAGATGGAGAGATAGTTCGGTCACTGGCTTTTCGTTCTGAAGTGGGGATTATCTGATAACTTCCATCTGCACGTTGAACAAGGATCCGTTTACTTACTTCTAACCATACATCCGTTTCCCAGACATTATGTGACCTTTGAAACAGAGCATTTTTGTCCGCTTCAGACGGTTCTTCTTCCAATACTTGTAAGAAGTCTACACGATTGGAACGGCTATGGGAATATACAAGGTAACGGAGTAAACGTGGGTCTATTTCCTTCATAAATTCAAGATTAGGCATAAGCCAATAGGTATTATAATTACCCAAAGCGAATGCACTATCCTTATCGGCACAGGGATAGATGTATATTGGAATGTCTGCGGAAAGGACACGGATAAAGGCTTCAGGGTCTAACTTTACATTCCATTCCAGTAGTTTGCTAGGCGGATATGAGCCTGCACAAAGATGGAATCGCTTTACTTTTTTGCGGAGCAACTCTGGGAATTGGTTCATTGCAACCGCGATAGGTCGTGCTGAACCGAAGGACACTACTTCTACAGGTTGCGAGGATTGCTCTAATAACGATTTGAAAAGTTGTATTCCTTGATTTTCAAATACGCCACGTATCGTTTGAGGGTCTGACGTTCTTGTCATCGGTACAAATGGACATGGAGCACATGGCACTGCACGGTCGAATAGATAATTTAACTGCCAGACAGGAATAACACCTGGCTCTCTGCCTCCTGTTGGGTCATTATACCATCCCTGCTCACCTTCCCCCTTATATTTGGTGCGATACCGTTGGCTAACATCCAGCAACACACCTAATAGGTCTATCTCTGGAATCGCATAGGGGAAAATTAAATCAACTGTATCACCAAAATCCTGGGGTGGATGATATAGGTCTGTTATGTCAATAACTGGAATACGATTTGATGATAAGGTAAATGGTGGTATTTGTGAACTTCCTAATAGACCTAAACCTGGAATTCCCAACGAGGTTATCGTAAAAAAACTACGGCGACTTAACCTTTTCATATATTCCATCCTTATTTAAGTTGGTTATTATTCAATTTATGTATTATATTGAAAACATTTATAAAATATTCTTTTGGTTTTTCTAATTATTTAAAGGAGGGAAACTAATATAGGTTTTTCAACTGTATATGGAATTGGTTATTTTCTATAGTTATTTCACAATAACCACCGTTCCTTTGCTGTGAATAAAAAAGAGGAGGTGAACATAGATAAGTAACAAGTGGATTGACCTCATCTCTGTTCAAACTATAATGGTGAACATGCCCCGCAATATAGAGTAGCGGAACTTTAGTTTGTATAAGCACTTTGCGAAGCGAATCTGCATTTTTGAGCCTACGTGAGTATGACGAATAATACTCTGGGGTCTGGTACAAAATGGGATAGTGACCACAAACAATAGATGGACTTTTTAGAGATGAGACTATCTCCTTGAGTTTTTGTATCTGCTCGTTATCTATTTCACCGCGAGAAGAAATAATATTGGGACGGACAGTGTGTAGAAAGACGAGTGATGTGCCGTCGGATGATGGAATAACTGTTGGATATGCATCTGATAGGCAATATTCCTTGAAGATGGTTTCATATCGCCTTCTCCGAACCGCCTCAAACGTGTAGTAGTCATGATTCCCAGGAATAACATAAACGGGAAAACCACCCATACGAATGTTATCAATAAATCTCTTAGCAAGATAGAATTCTTTTTCATGAGCAGTTACAGTTAAATCACCAGATATCATTACGGCAGAATTTTTATATTGATTGAGTACCTTTAAAAACTGTTCCACACGTGTGAAATCGAATCTCTTTTTACGATTAAGTTCCCAATTTAAACAACCTAATATCCGTTTATTAAATAAACTTAACATA
Source organism: Candidatus Hydrogenedens sp. (assembly GCA_020216745.1). Lineage (GTDB taxonomy): Bacteria > Hydrogenedentota > Hydrogenedentia > Hydrogenedentales > Hydrogenedentaceae > Hydrogenedens. The sequence goes on along the minus strand of JAIWNQ010000140.1, from coordinate 4,584 downwards.
TTTTTTGGAAATTCATAAAAATGCAAATCTGTAATATGAATTATTTTCAAACGTCCCTTACTCATCTAAACTCCAATTTAAGTGTTTAGTAATGTGTAATACTGTTCCAAAATCAAAATTGCTTAATAACTATTGAATTTAATGATTTTATATTATTTGAGACATCCAAATAAACATAACGAACACAGTAAGGAAGGTGTTAAGATAATTGAAGAAAAATTTTTTAGGTGGGTGGTTCTTCTAATGGTAGGATGTGGTGGAAGACTTGTTTATGAAGGTAAAATGTTTTAATGTTTAGGATGATTTTTTTGGCTTCAGGGAAGGTGCGGGTGATACATTGTGTGTCAATTGCCAATTCTTTTTCTGAGCCAGGTTGAACTTCAACAGTCGTTGTTATTAGAGGGGATAAAATAGCATCGTTTATATAAAAACAGTTGAGGGGCAGTTCAATGGGTAATTTTTTCCCTTCCTCTGATTGTTCTACAAAACATTCTAATCTATATAGATATGGTGGAAAATCCCAATTTTTTGTCTTACTTATATATAGTTTTGATTTAAACATGCCATGATTAGCATACCGAATGACTATTAAATTGTCTTGTTTGGGAGTTTGCAATTCAAATTTTGGTTGTTGATTCCGGGTGTTCCATGTCCATGTGAGGTATACCGCTATTATTAGAATGATTGAGCATAAAATAATTTGTCCTGTATTTGTTAAAAATATACTACGTAGTAACTTTTTCCACATTTGAGAAAGAAATTCTGACACATTAATTATTCTTGGGAAATTTGTGTGTACTTCTATTTGTTGGATAATGTGTTGGTTACTTGCAGGTTGTGGTATTCCAGATTCAGCGGTTGTGATCTGTAACTCTGCTAATTGTTTGTAAAACTGTATTTGTTTAAGTATCTTTTCTTTATACTGATAAATTTGTCGACTAAGTTGATTTGCTTCTTCTGGCGTATATTCGTTGCTAATAGTTTTCTGAATTAATAGTTCCTGTTGAGCTTGGAGGATAGAAATTTGTTTTGATAGTCCCTCTATTTTTTTATAACATTTTTTCTGAAATTCTTTTTTTTGGTCTTCCCAAAATTGAAGTTTCTTAGGGTCTCCTTCTTGCCATGCCTGCTCCGCATTTTTACAAATCCATGCTAAGGTATCGGGTGTTAACTCATTTTCCATTTCTTTTTTTATATTCCAATGCTGATTTTATGAAGTCACAAAATAAAGGTTGTGGTTTTAATGGTGTACTTTTGAATTCAGGGTGGAACTGGCAGGCACAGAACCAAGGGTGTTTTTTAGGACTAAGTTCGATAATCTCGACCAATTCTTCTTCGATATCCATTAATTTTCTGTGGTGAATGCCACTAATAATAAGGTCTGCTTTTGATAAGAACATTTCACGATAAGCGTTGTTAAACTCGTAACGATGTCGGTGCCGTTCATAAATCAGGGGTTGTTTATATGCTTGAAAGGCATGTGTGTTGGGTTGTAGTTCACAAGGATAGGCTCCCAATCGCATTGTTCCACCTTTAGAGGAGATACCCTTCTGTTCTGTAAGTAAGGAAATAACTGGATGTGGTGTTTGTGTATTTACCTCTGTTGTATGAGCTTCTTTTAAGCCAAGACAGTTTCGAGCAATTTCAATAACTGCTACTTGCATGCCCAGACATATACCAAAATATGGAATTTTATTTTCACGGGCATATTGAGCAACATTAATTTTCCCTTCGATACCCCGTGTTCCGAATCCCGGTCCTATTAGAATTCCATGGTACCCATTGAGGACCTCTTCTGGCTTCTCTTTTCCAGGCTCAAACCGTTCAGAATCAATCCATTGATATATAACTTTACAATTATTTGCTATACCTGCATGGATAAAGGCTTCGTTAATACTTTTATAAGCATCGCCGTGTCCTGTATATTTGCCGATTGCAGCGATACGAACCTCTTCTGTTGCGTTTGTAAGTCGGTTTACCATGGTAATCCATTCGGAGAGGTTCCCTTCGCGACGGTCTAAGCCAAGAATATCAAGGACGGTTACATCCAAGTCTTGTTCTTTAAAGTTTAAAGGAATTGCATAAACTGGTGAAATATCTTGAGCATTGATAATGGCTTTTTCTGGAACATCACAAAACAGAGCCACTTTTTGTCTTTGTTCCTTTTCTAATTTACTTTTCCCTGTTCGGCAGATAATAATATTCGGTTGAATACCGATATCACGCAAGGCTCTAACACTGTGTTGTGTCGGTTTTGTTTTTAATTCATTTGCCGCTTCAATATATGGAACGAGGGTGACATGAATAAAACAGCAATTCTCTGGTCCCACCTCAAGTCGGAATTGTCGTAAGGCTTCTAAGAACGGCAACCCCTCAATATCGCCGACCGTACCACCTATTTCAATAATTGCAATGTCCACGTCGTCTTCATCAATAGTAAGTGCACGAATACGATTCTTTATTTCATCTGTGATATGAGGGATGACCTGAACAGTTTTTCCCAAATAAGCCCCATCCCTTTCTTTTTTTATTACAGTATTGTAAATTGCCCCTGTGGTTGTATTACTTCGGTGACTCAATTTTGCATTTGTAAAACGTTGGTAGTGACCAAGGTCGAGGTCAGTTTCAGTACCATCATCTGTAACGAAAACTTCTCCATGTTCAAAAGGATTCATTGTTCCCGGGTCTACATTGATATATGGGTCCATCTTCATAATTGCAATCTTATAACCTCGCGACTCGAGGAGAAGTCCTAAACTGGCACAAACGATTCCTTTACCAATGGAGGATACGACACCCCCTGTTGTGAATATATATTTTACAGGTGTTTTTCTATCCGTCATCTATAATTCCTTTTCTCTGACTTTTAATATTTGTTCAACACGAATAAGGTCTTCCGGTGTATCGACACCCACCGCTTCATAATCAGTAGGAATAACTGCTATTGAATATCCATGTTCCAGGACTCGTAGTTGTTCTAATTTTTCTAACTTTTCTAAAGGTGTTTGTGGACATTTTGAGATGTGTAGTAGGAATTCACGACGGTAAACATAAAGACCTATATGTTGCCAATAAATCCCGTCAAGGTTCTGTTGTTGTTCTGCATCTCGAATATACGGAATTGGAGAACGTGAAAAATAAAGTGCTAATTGATTTTTATCACATACTACCTTGACCACATTTGGGTTCTGAATTTGTTCAGGGTCATTTAATGGTCGACAAGCAGTAGACATCTGAATGTTATCATTCTGGAGTAATGGTTGCACTGTTGCATCAATGCACTCTGGAGGTAAAAGTGGTTCATCACCCTGAACATTAACGATAATTCCTTCTGTTCGTTTTTCTGCTACCTCAGCAATTCGGTCTGTTCCACTTGCATGGTCTGCTCTTGTCATAACCACAGGCACACCTAATGGTTCTAACGCTTCTTTTATTCGCTTGTCATCTGTTGCAACTAATACTTCAGTGGCACAAGTTGCCTTTTTTGCCTGACGATAAGCGTAATATACAAGCGGATAACCACATAGATTGGCTAACATCTTTCCAGGAAAGCGTGTAGAGCCGTATCGTGCTGGGATAACTACCAAAACTTCCTTATTTTTTTGTTTTATTACATCATGCTTTTGATTCATAATAAATTTCTATTAAAACTATAAATTTTAAAAAATAACCCTTTCTATTCTTATAATTCCAACGTGCTAAAAAAGAGCGCCATATTTTTATTAACCTATCTATATTAAATTACCATAATTTACGTCTCTCAATCAAAAAAGTTGTTACGGTTAAACCACATAAAAATTTAGTATCATTAGTCTTTTTTACTTACTAACGTGTCTTTTCCAAAAAAAGATTTTATGAGAGGTATTTATTCAGCAGTTTAGAAAATATCAAGTGTTTCAGGTGCGGTTCTTGGTAGTATTACACGTGAAGGATATATTTTACTGTGATAAATGTTATTTGTGGCTTTTATAAATTGAGTGTGTTGCCGAAACGGCTCACCAGTATTTGGATTAGGTTCATATCGAGGATTACTGGCGGAAATGATAGTTATTCGGATACGGTGTTCTGGTGGCAAAACTAATGCGGTATCCCATAGGTCTATCTCATATTCATAAATTTGACCCGGTTTAATAAAGTTTTCGGTTCTAATATCTTTTCGATACCTTGCTTTTACCATACCTTCATTCATAAGCATTGACCTACCATCAGGGTATACATCACAAAATCTTGCCCCGAAATCAGTATCTTTAACATCCGTCGAGGTGTATAAATAAACTTTTATTGGACCCATTAATGTAAGATGTGTCTTTAATGGCGGTGAGGTAAAAATGAGTATGTCCTTTCTTTGTTCTATTTCACGCTGGTCATACGGGCCTGACGGTGGCATTAGGTTATTCCCACCTTTAGATGGGGTAGGGTCATTGGGATCATATATATATGTAGAAAAGCTTTCCTCTACATCGACTGCGTTTAATAAAAGGACACCTTCTGGGTGCAGATACAGAGTTATGGGGTTAGAACTCCATGGCAAGTTATTATAGAATTGCCATGTGTTACCTATTTCCCCCGGATTTTGATTGTCAG
>JAIWNQ010000148.1 GCA_020216745.1 Candidatus Hydrogenedens sp. | reverse complement strand
GAATATTTATTTTGTTTTAGGGGATTTGGAACATTTGCCAATTACGGGGGGTTGGGATGTTATTTTATGTCTTGGCAATTCTCTTTGCCTGCTTTCTTCTCAGGACACGATAAGGGCGTTATTTCAGCATGTGTCTAAATTGCTTGTATCGGGGGGAATGTTTTTGATTCAGATATTGAATTATGAACATCCAGAAATGAGGCAAATAAATACTCGTTGTGTTAATAAAAGTATAGGAGATAAAAATGTAACGGTGGTAAAGACGCTAACACCATCAGAACGACACATATTCTTATCCATCAGTTATTTTATTACGTCTGAAAAGATGCATGAAGCAGTGAGTGAGGCAAATGTGTTACAAAAAATTATTAAGGAGGAGCTTATTCGGTATGCGGATGAGGTAGGATTGTCTGTCCAAAATGTTTTTGGTGATTTTCAGAAAAATAAATTTGACCCTGAAACGAGTAGGGATTTGATAATTCTATTTTTTAAGGGATAGGAGTGATTTTATGAGATACTTCATATTTACTTTGATGATTTTTGTTTTTATTACATTTTTTTCAGTAAGGGGAGAAGAATGGCTTGTTTCTGTATCACCAGAATTAAGGAAGGAACCTTCTATTACCTTTGCATTAGGTGATTTGAAGATGATAGGGGAAAGGTATGATTTAACATTTAAATGGGTATCGGACCACCAATTACTGAGGAATAAGAATACACTTATTATTGGGAATGTGGATAGGAACAAATATACAAAAACATTAGTGGAAGGGAACAAAATTCATATTACAAAAGAGATTCCAAAGGAAGGATTTGGAATCCAGACAATTAAGGCAGACACTGGGAATACTTTGATTATTATTGCAGGGAGTACAGTTATCGGTGAAGCGTATGGTATCTATTGGTTAATTGACCGATTACAGGTTTATCAAGGTATTCCAGAAATGAATGAAATAAGAGCACCTGCTTTTTCTGTTCGTATTGCTTCAGCATGGGGTAGACATTTATCAGGTGGTGGTAATGAGGAACAGTTAAAGAATTCGCTACGGTATAGTTTTAATTGGGTTTCAGGAATGAATATGCTGGACTTAATTCCATGGAATTCGGAACCTGAAAATGAAGTAAACCTTGAAAATTGTAAAAACATGCAGAGGTGGATTGATTTGGCTCATGATTTGGGGATGCGGTATTTTGCTTTTAGTAATGAGGTGGTATATCATCCATCACTCTTTAATTATAATCCTAATCTATTAAATCCATGTAACCCCGAGTTTTGGGATACATTTCAGGATAAGTATCGCCTTTTATTTAGGGCACTTCCGAGTTTAGATGGGATTGAGATTTGTTTAGATGATATTTCAGGTTTTTGGGATAACTATAAGCCGTTGGATGTGCTTCACGATGTTTCGCAATGTACATTGAGTTATGAGGAGCGGTATCACACATTGGTTAAAAAGGTGTATGAGGTTGTTGTGGGAGAATTTGGTAAGACGTACTTTCATAAAAATTGGGGGTTACGAGACCAAGAGATACATTGTCAACCAGAAGTATATAAAGAGGTGTTCACGGAGGATATTCCTAAAGATAATCTATTTGTAATGATAAAAATTACACGTGGAGACCGTTGGTGGTTTCAGCAGTATAACCCGACATTTAATCTAACGCCACACAAAACCATTGTTATTTTTGAGACAATGAATTATTATGAAGCGGGGAATGAGAATTTATTTCCAACATTTTCTGGCGAATATTTTCAACGGGGTTTGCAATATTTCTTATCCCATGAGAATAGTAATGTTGTTGGATTTTCTTATTTAGGAGGTTGCTCTGGTGATGAATGGTCTACAAGAGGAGCCTATATATATGTGTTGTATCGTCTTCTTTGGGAGCCAGATGTGTCAATTAAAGAAGTGGCAAAGGATTATTGTTCCAAGTATGTCGGGGCAGAGGTAGCAAATGAGATGGCGGAGATACTTATGAGTTCGGCGGAGGCATATAAGTACGGATTGTTTATTGAACCCATTGCTTATGGGCAATTTAATTCACTCCTTCATATGCGTGTTGGCATTTTTACTGCTGAGGGGTATCCACTTATTGATTTAGGGAAAGGACACATCGGCTTTTTAAGGACTGTGTTTATGAAGTGTGACCCATGGAGAAAAGCCACATTTAATCAGTTGCAATACGGGTTAAATGTTGCGGAATCCATGTTAGCAAAATATCGGGAAATAAAGGATAAAATAAATCCGCCTATGTGGAAGGACAAAATAGAATTGCAGTTGAACATGACTAATGCTTTGATACAAACCAATGTGCAATATGTTAAAACCATGTTTCATTTTTTTGATTATCTGGATAAACCGAATGAGGAGACACGAAATAGTCTTTTGATGTCGTATCAGGGTCTTGTTGATAGTTGTGATTACTTTAAGAAATTGCCTGGGTTTTCGTATAAGTTAGATGGAGTTCATGTTCTTATTGAACATTGTCAACGGGCACTTTCAGATATAGAACTGGAACGTTCCATTTTAAGAGAAGTGCCTTCTCAGCCAGAATTAGATAGGATTATTACTCAACAGCAAGGGTTGTATCGTGACATGTTTGAAAAATATAAAGGAGTCGCAAAAAAGATAGGTCATTTTGAAATACTTGTAGATGGTCAGGATTTGTTACATATAAAAGGGAATCGATATCGGATAGAGCATCTTCGTTGGGATGCTCCGTATGTAGGAAGAGCGGAGTTCTATGCTTCGTTGCCAGAAAAAGAACAAATTGTGATTCCTGTACCGATAGATACACGTCCATTACATCCTTTTGTTTTATATCAGCCATCTAATGAAAATGGATATGAGGCGGTAATATATCTCGATGACCGTCCTGGAGGTATGGGTTGGTTTCTTTTTGATGTGTATTCCATAGATGTTCCAAAAGATGAAGATAACATAATCCGAAATTGGGCTGAATACTTTACCAAAAAGCAATAAATTAATAAGAAGCATTTTTGGGAAAGTATGAATCTGTATCTTAGAGTTTGTTAAAATATAGCATTTAATTTTTGGTGTGACCAAATTGAAGGACAGGATATATGAGAAAAATAGAAAAAAATTGGAAAAATGTTCAATTGACAGATAATGTTATCTCTATCCTGAGTAAGGCGAAGAAAGTTTCTTTTGCCACAAGTATTAATGAACTGATAGAGATTGCATGTAATTCATCGGCGCCTGATGCACAGTTTCATGTGGAATATGATGTCCCGAATAAAGGTTTATATCGTGAGGCGACGGTATCTCGTGTTCGTAATGGTGTGAGTGTAAATTATACAGAACCTTATATGAGGCGACGTGACCCTGATTGTATGTTTATTGGTGATGATGAACCTACTGACAAGCCGTATTTTAAGGATGTTTTTGGATTTTCGTTTGATAAAATGGCGGAGGAGACGTTTGATTGGTTGAAACAGCAAGAACTTATTTTATTTGGATTTGTAGCTGGTGGGGATTACCTTGGCAAACATGCTTTGGCTATTGCCCCGTCGAATGCGGGATTTTTCGCACTGGGTTTAGCGTTGTTGCAGGGAATCTTGTCTTGGGATGTGTTATCGAAGAAATTTGACCCAAGGCTTATTATGTATGTAGCACCTGTATTTCGTCATACACATTTTAACGGTAAGCAGGTTGTAGTTCATCGTCGGGGTAAAGATATATATGAAATATTTTCTTATAATTTGTATCCTGGACCGAGTGCAAAGAAGGGGGTTTATGGTTATTTGCTTCATTTAGGGGAGAGGGAAGGTTGGATAACGACGCATAGTTCGACAGTTCAGGTAATAACACCTTATGACAATGTGGTGACGATTATGCACGAGGGAGCCAGTGGTGGTGGTAAGAGTGAAATGTTGGAGTCGATACATCGTGAGGATGATGGGCGAATCCTTGTGGGGACAAATATAGTGACAGAGGAGCAATTGTTTCTGGAGTTGCCGAGAGCGTGTTCATTAAGACCTGTGAGTGATGATATGGCGTTGTGCCATCCTTCATTTCAAAAAGGGGATGGAAAAATTACTATTACAGATGCGGAGAAAGGTTGGTTTATTCGGGTAAATCATATAGGCAAATATGGTATGGATATTACCTTCGAGGCGTTAACTGCTCAACCTCCAGAGCCTTTGTTGTTTCTCAATATTAATGCGGTGCCTAATTCACGGGCAATGATATGGGAGCACATTGAGGATGAGCCGGGGGTCCCTTGCCCTAATCCACGTGTTATTGTGCCACGTCATATTATGCCAAATGTAGCAAGTAAGCCTGTTTCTGTTGATATTCGAAGTTTTGGGGTACGAACACCGCCATGCACAAAAGAGAAACCGACCTATGGCATAATTGGGATGTTCCATCTCTTGCCTTCTGCTTTAGGATGGTTATGGCGTTTAGTTGCGCCGAGGGGACATGAGAACCCGTCTATTATTAATACAGAGGGAATGAGTTCTGAGGGGGTAGGTTCTTATTGGCCCTTTGCTACAGGAAGGTATGTTCAACATGCGAATCTTTTGTTAGACCAGATATTAGCAAGCCCACGAGTGTATCACATTCTTTGTCCTAATCAGCATGTAGGTGCGTGGAAGGTAAGTTTTATGCCACAATGGTTGGCACGTGAATATTTAGCCCGACGTGGAATAGCCAAATTTAAGACAAGTCAGCTAATAAGTTCGCGGTGTGTGTTGTTGGGGCATACCTTAAAATCAGTTCGAATTGAAGGTGAAATTTTACCTGTTTCTCTTTTCCAAACTTATTTACAACCTGAAGTTGGGGAAGAGGCTTATGATGAAGGTGCTGAGATTTTATATACCTTTTTCCAAAGGGAACTAAAAAAGTTTATGACGTCGGAATTACATCCTCTTGGGAAAACGATTATTGAATGTTTTATGGACCGTGGTTTTCTGGGTGATTATATGGCATTGCTACCTACACCTTACATTGATTCCTCTCAGGAATAAAAGTGTATTGTTCTTTATAAGAATATGGCGTGGTCATCACGGATGCGTTTAAACAGGAAGACACCTACTTTGCGGAGTAATTTATCCAGGCGAACAATAGGCAATCCTAATACGTTGTAGTAACAACCATCATATCGAGATACTAAAAGACTTCCAGGACCATCTACAGTATAGGCACCTGCACGGTCAATAGGGTTTACGACACGGATAAAGGTATTTATTTCCTCTTCTGTTAATGTTCGGAATGTTACATCGGTGGTTTCACTTCCACATGCTTTCCGTCCATCTGCAGTGTTTGCAACTGCGATTCCAGTAATTACTTGATGTGTATTGCCGGAGAGTCGTTGAAGCATACTTCGTGCTTCGTTGAGGTTGCAAGGTTTGCTCAGAACTTCCCCGTCACAGAAGACTAATGTATCTGCTGAAATAACAACCGCAGGATATGATAACCGTGAGATAACTTCATTACATTTGTTAGTAGCGTTTTCTTCGACTAATGTTGTAGGTGTCGCTCCTATGTCTACTTCTTTAACGTTGCTGATTATGACTTCAAATTCAATACCCATCGAGGCGAGAAGTGCTTTCCGTCGTGGTGATGCTGACGCTAATACAAGTGGAAGTCCGCAATCTTCCATAAATGTCTCCATATTTGAGAGTTTTTTATTTGTTTGGGGGTTCTAAATCTTTTACTTCAATATCGACTAAATTGGATGGTTTTTTTGTTTCCTTGTTTTTATCTCCTGTAGATAAAACGGGATTGATTGAATTGTCGATATATTTTGGGTCTACTGAGGCAGGCTCAGGGATTCGCTTTCCATCTTCGGAGACTATTTCTTTTTGTTTGTCATTTTCAATGATATTGGTTCCCTGAGGTACAAAAATTTGGGTGTCTTCACGTCTGATTTTTCCATTTATTTCTATTTTTTCAAAATCGATGATAGTTTGAATATTATCTTCATTTATAATGCGTAGGCGATATGGTAGATAATCTTCATCTCGGAGATAAAGGATAATTTCCTCAAATTGTGTTTCTTGCTCTTTATCTATATAAGGGCGGATGGAGATGCCATGTTTTCCACGTTCTTCGGATAGTTGGATGGGGGTAACATGGTATTTTTTACGGAGTTCATCTAAATTCTGGGCAAATGCAAAGAAAAACAGTTCTGTTTCCACTTGGTCTTTCAAGTCGTAGATGGTCATTTGTTTTATTTCGGGTTCATATTCATAGATTTTTGTGTTTTCAACCAACGTATATTTTTCAGGTTCATCTGTATGAAAGACTATACGGCGAGGCTTAATAAAAACCAAGGTTCCTTTGGTGATGTAGGATTCATCGGGATAGATACTTTTCTGAATAAAGTCAGCGACAAGGATTTGGATTTTATCTCTGGATTCAGTGTATTTTTGGAAAAAGTTGTCAATGTCTTTGTTCTCTACTGGATATTGAGCGTACATCCAGGTCTGAATGGTGATAAGGGAAAGAAGATAAAATATGTGTTTATAAGGTTTATCCGTTGTTTTCTTCATCATGTTTTTCTTTCTCATCGTTGAGGGATAAGGAGTCGATATTGAAATCAGTGGATAAAGCATTATCCAAAGATTTCCTAATTTCAGTGAGCATGTTATCACGATTTTCCTGAGAAAATCCTTTGATTTGGGTAGATTCGTATTCTGATAAGATGGATTGAAAAGACAGTAACAAGGTTTTTACTTCTTGATGGAAACGGTCTCGTAAATGAATGAGGTGCTGAATTTCTTGTTCTAACCTCAAGGGTATTTGCTGAGCACGGGTTTGTGCTTCTGAGATAATAGATTCTGCTTGTCTTTGGGCTGATTCCAGGATGTCTTCATTTAATTTTTGAGCAGTATTTAATGCACTACGTAAAACAGATTCTTCCTGTCGGTAAAATTCGATGAGTTTGGTTTGTTCATCCACTTTCTCTTTTAATTCTTGAATGCGGTCGATTAGCATTTCGATAGTGTCGGCGATTCGATGTAAAAAATTGTCAACGGCTTCTGTGGAATAACCGCCAATCATTTTTCGTGGAAATCGTTGAGCGTAAATTTCGCTCGGTGTAATTATTGATTCTGCTCCTAACACTTCGGAAATAACACGGTCACGTCTCATATAGTATCCTTAAAAGATTTATAGTAAGAATTGTATCATTAGAAGTATTTATTTTTCTTGTTTTTGTTATTTTCCTAATTCCTGTGCCCGTTTATATGCGGAATAAATGGCTTTATTTACAATAGATTTAAAGTTTTCAGTTTCAAATATGTTGACAGCAGATTCTGTTGTTCCACCTTTTGAGGTAACTCGTGCTCGGAGTTGTTGTGGTAATTCTTTTTCTTTCATAAGAAGTACTGCGGAGCCATAAAAGGTTTGTTCTACCAAAGATAGGGTTGTTTCTTCAGATAAGCCTAATGATTTGCCTGCATCGATAATTGCCTCGCAAAGGTAATAGAAATATGCAGGACCACTCCCACTAACTGCGGTGATAATGTTTATTTGTTCTTCTGGTACGAAAACTATTTTCCCAATGGATTCAAATATTTTTTGTGCTAACGTTTTGTCGTTTTCATTACATTCAGGACTAAGGCTTATTGCAGTAATTCCTTCACCAACCAGGGCTGGTGTATTAGGCATGGTTCGTATAATTCGGAGATTAGGCTGGTTTAATATTGTTTTGTAAAAATTAATAGAGATTCCTGCGGCGATAGAGATAATACGTACATCATTTTGTATTTGAGATTTAATGGGTTCTAATGCGGATTGAATTATTTGAGGTTTAACTGCAATAAGTAGATATTTTGTTTTTTCCATTAAAGTGGTTATTTCTTGAACAATTTGGATATTTAATTCTTTTGCGGTTTGTTGTTTTTCTATATCAGGGTCGTATATAAAGATTTGTTCTGGCGTTAATATTTGTTTCCGTAGTAATCCTTTGATAATTGCCTGTCCCATATTGCCGAAGCCTAACACTGCGAGATTTGGGTTGTTTTGTAACATAGTCTTGTAACCTTTATTTTTTTAGGGGTTATTTATGGTTTGTATTTGTTTTAAGGGTTAAGACCATTGGGATTTCGTCACAGGATTCGTTATGTTTTGGACAGCGGGCACAATCCTTTCTGATTTTGTATGGCAGAGTATCCAATGTTGTTTCTTTAAATCCTCTTTTTTTGAAAAATTCGGGATTGCGAGTTAAGACATATACCATTGGTATGTTTAAGTCTTTTGCCTCTTCTAAAACTGCATTTAGTAATTTTGTTCCTATTCCTTGATTTTGTAAATCTTCACGGACAATTAATGTTCGTACTTCTGCAAGAGTTTCGGTGTCGATATGTAATGCGGCACAGCCTGCGACGCCTTTTTCATCAGCAAAGACGTAGAAATCACGAACATTTTCGTAGAGTTCTTCAAGTGTTCGTGGCAAAACAAAGCCTTTGTTATAGGCGTTGTCAATAAGGGCTTTTAATTGTGGAACTTCTGATAGTTTGGGTTTTCGGACTTTATACATAGATTTTTTTGTCAGCCTATTTTTTGTTTTTTTGGAAGTAGTATACTCTTTGTTAAGAACGTTAGAAAAATTTAAAAGGTGTCGAATGTGGTTTTTACATTTTTACGTAGTGTTTATTTAATTCGTCTAATATGTTTTGGAAGTAATCAGGTAGTGGTGCTGAACATTCGAGAAATGTATGAGTTATAGGATGCGTAAAACCTAATGTTTGAGCATGCAAGGCTTGACCTGGTAATTTTTGTAAAGCATTTACAATAGACGGACTTAACTTTAGAGAGGCGTAATCGGTGAATCCGTATACAGGGTCTCCAATAACGGGATGACCTATGAACCGAAGATGAACCCGTATTTGGTGTGTTCTGCCTGTATTGAGTTTGAGTTCAAGCAGACTTAGTACTGAGTAATCTTTTAGGAGTTGGAAATGTGTAATTGCATCTCGGGCAGATACGCCAGTTACAGACATCCGTTTAGGGTCAGCAAGGCTTCTGCCAATGGTTGCATCAATAGTTCCTTTTTTTGATTTTGGTATTCCTTTTACTAACGCAATATATTTCCGAGAGAATTTTCGATTTTCGACCTGCTGGCGAAGATGAAAATAAGCTTCTGGATTCTTTGCAATAACGAGTACACCTGATGTGTTCATGTCTAAACGATGCACAATTCCTGGCCGTAATGGGTCACCTGAGATAATAAAATCTTTGCAATAATGTAATATGGCATTTACTAACGTTCCGTGGGTGTGTCCTGTTGCGGGATGCACGACCATACCAGCAGGCTTATTAATAACAATGATGTGTTTATCTTCGTATAGTATATCGAGTGGAATATTTTCAGGAATCAATTCGCTGGTTTCTTCTTCAGGTTGTGAGATTGTAACATGGTCTCCTGAATTGATTAGATACGCAGGTTTTGTAATTGTTTTTTGGTTTACTGTGGTTTTTCCATTTTTAATAAGGTTTTGGATTTGTGAGCGTGATATTCCTTCCATCTGGTCGTAGAGAAATAGGTCTAAACGGAGTGGTTGTGTTATTTCTGGAACAATGAATGATTGTGTCGTTTCCATTTTAGGAGAAATATCCCTTTATGCCGAACAGACATATAAATAGAAATATTATTCGTATTTAACTTTTTTATTTTTGGCTATTGAACGTAGAAGCAGATATAGGGTAATAAAAATAATAATTGACAACAATGTTTTGGGATAAACAATGGCTATTTTGCTAAGAATGATAATGGGGGTTAAGATACATCGTGTTAGCCATGCAAAGAAAGGATGTGTCGCAATCCAATGGGCAATAGGTGGACTGATGTTGTAGTATACATCCACGAAGGCGGAACCGAAAGCGTTGGTTAGCATATATTGGTCACGGAATGCACGTAATACATTTATTTCTTCTGCCATAGGTGTGCCGTAAGCGGCTGTAGCGATGAAACAAGGACTTTCATCATCACCTATACCTATGATGCCGTAGACAGAGATTATCAAACC
>JAIWNQ010000147.1 GCA_020216745.1 Candidatus Hydrogenedens sp. | reverse complement strand
TAAGGGTATGAGTATCCATGAATCCAAAATGATAGGTGTTTTTTGATATTCAATTACATTATCTAAGACAATTGCGGGGACATTGGGTTGGCTCTTCAAGTAGATTAAGACATCTACGATAGCAGATTTTTTTATTGCAGGGGTTTTGAATTTAAGTAGTCCTTCCGTTTCTCCCGGGTCACTTTCGGGCTTTGTTGTTACAGATATTTGTTTTTCATTGTTTCTTAATTCAATGTGGTCTATATATGCCAAGCCTCCTTTAGGCGAAACTACTTGTATTTCAGATTTTCCGACTGTTTTTGATGTGGTAACACCATTTTTAGTAGAGAGCCGAGCCAGTGCAGATACTTCAAATGGTAATAATGATTGGTAGCGAAGTCCGAACCCGTTGAGGGAATAGACACGCATTGTCACTTTGTTTGTATTGCCGAAACTATTCTCGGTCATTATAGGGTCGATGTCGGTAGATAAGATTTGTGATTGGTATGCAGTTTTGGTTCCAGGTGTTACCCGATTTTTGATGTAATCATAGGTGGACGACTGGCTAAAAACGGTGATTCCGCTTTTGAAGTAGCTATAATCCAAACCATCGGAAGGGAGGGTAATCTTAATGACAGGGATGTCTTGTTTCTCTGTTCCATCGAGGTTATATGGGAATACGGGATTGTGGAATAATAGACGTCCTGAGCCATCTTTGGGAGGGGAATAAGTGGCGGTACCAGGCTCGGGTGGTGATGTGAATGTTTCAGGTTGATAAAGGTAATAAGTTATTTCGTAGGCATTTTCTATGGGGTTACCAAACATACCACCATGAATGGATGTATTGCCAATGATATTTGCCATTGCACTCAGAGTTGGGTTGTTTGAGAGTTTAATAGCACGGAAAATGCCATATACAGGCGTCGGTTGAGTGCTTAATGCTGGGAGTTCAAATGTCCCTTGTTTTCCATTGTCGAGAAAAACAGTGGTTTTTTCTGATTTGCTAAAGTCGGAAATGAAAGCGGTTGTATGTATTCCAAATTCATCAGTGGAATAATGGTAATATCGAAAAGCAGGGATTATTGAGTCGTTGGTTTTTAGGTCAACGTCCACATATTCTGGCATTGAGTCGGAATATAATGGGTATGGTGGGACAATAAAGTCCAGATATTTTTTATCATCGGCTGAATGAATTCCGTTGAAGGGACTGCCAATATCCTTGCCTGTTTTAGCATCTACTAACTGTAATGTTGTTTCTAAATCTAAGTTTAAGCCTTCGATACGTCGAACTACACCACCGATTGCCCATACTACCAGCCGTTCTTTGCCATCACTATCCTTCTCAAAATGGTCTCCATCGAGTTTTGCAATTCCGAAAAATATCGGTGGCCCGACTTCGAACACGGCTTTAATTTGATAATCTTGATTGATAGTTATGGTCAGAGGGTTTTCTTCAGAGGTGTTACCATTGGGTAAGAGCCAGTGTTTGAACTTAAAACCTTGTTCAGGCTGGGCTTTCACCTCGACCTCTGTTTCTGGAGCATAAATGCCTCCCTCGGGGTTGAGGGTTACAATTCCTGTTTCTGGCGGGTCGATAGTAATTGTAAGTGAATATTGCCTCTTGACGATACGAGCTTTGATGTTTAAGTTTGAATTTACACGAGTTATAAATTCTGGTAGGCGTGATAATAAGGTACCATCGGATGAATACCACCCTTCGAATTGGTCTTGCTCATCGACATTGTTTAATGAGATAGAGATGGTTTCCCCTTCAAAGAACGTACCATCTTCAGGGAGAGTTGGACTTTTACTTGGTGTAATTTTCAGTTCGGCGTTTTCAGAGAGGGCGTTAGGTCCACGTTCAATTGTTGCGGTTACTTTATAGGTGTTGGCTACTGTAATTGCATTGGGGAAGACAAAAGATAGATTGTTTACATTCTTTTGGATGATTTCTAAATCCACAATGCCAGTTTCATTAATAGATGGGGATTTAATAAACATCTGATTGTTTTTTGAATTTTTGTAGGCTGTAATGGCAATCCCTTTATAATCAGGTGAGCCTTCTCTAAATAATGCAGATTGTCCACCTATTTTGACTTCGTATAATTCTGTGGCTTGTTCTACATTTAAAGCAGTTGATACGGGAATAATTCCTTTAAGAATTAAATCTATAGATATACCTTTGGGGATAATGTTTGGAGAAATCTCGTTGATTGTTATTCCAACATCGAACAAGGCGATAATGGAACTCTCTTGAATTTGAAAAGTGATTTCGTTATCGGAAGAAACGGAATTAACATTTGTCCAAATAAGTTCTCGGTCTGGGTCGTTAGTTAAATAGGTTTCTGTGATTGATACGGGGTAAGAAAATACTTCGGATTTACCTACTACTGGTTTTTGGATATTTTTTAATTTGATTTTAACCCCTGTTTGTTGTGGGTTAAGGCGAATTAGTTGGATTTGTTGGTTTTCGTCGATAGCGATTAAGGTTATTCCTAAAAACACATTTTGTGGATTTAAATTTCCTGGGGCATTGTTTATTGCGGTTTCTACCCATGAAGATACTGAGTTTGTTTTTGAATTGTCGGTAACAGTATCGATTAATGCGGAAATTTCATTCGATACTGTAATGATAGCGTATGCGTAATTGGTACCTGGGTCAATGTTATTTTCCGATTTTAATTTTTCCAACGTTGGCACTTCTATCTCAACAGAGTTTGTAGGAATGATAAGAACTGAGTCTCCAGGGATGTTTAAATTCATAATATTTACGGTTCGTATTGCATTATTTATAAATTGGTTAGCTACCCAAAATTCGCCTGATAATATTGATGTTTGTAGGTTATCAGGTATACCGTTCAAATCATTATCAATATCTGATGGCAATTCGGCGAGGGTAATTTTAATAGGTTTGTCAAGTGAAGTTGTATCCTCATAAGAGAAGGAGGTTATCGGTTCTGAGGGGTTAATTTCTGCATTGATGAGCCCGTAGATAGATACATTTTGTGTGGAATTTGAGCCAGTAATAAAAGGGGATATATTTATACTACTTTGTCCAGGAATAGATGTTGTGTCTGAAAATACATCGCCTATCCATAATTCGTTGTTGAAGCATATACTGCTTTCATTACATGCAACGAAGGTAATTGTGTCTGTTGTCGGTTCTGGATACTCTGCTGTTAAAGGAATATTGATTTCTAATTGAGTTGGGTCATAGTTATTGTTTGTGGACTTAACCTTTCTATTATCCAATGGAGAACTTATTGTTACGTTATTTAGTGAAAGTTCTTTGTTGATAAGAGGTGATAAGTGATGTGGTTCTATTTCTGCTACAGAATTGGGTATAGTTGGAATTGAGGCGGTTAAGAGTAGATAAGAGAAAAGGACAATGTTGATTAAGATTCCAAAAGAAGAAATATTCTTTACAGGCATAGCATTATTCCTAATTTAGTTTATATATGGTACATGATTATATTAATTAAATGTAATATTGTTTTGTTTTGGTTCAATAAATTTTTAAAACATTATACAAAAGAGTGGGGTTGGAATGTGGGATTTTTGTTTGTCGGACGAGGGGGACACATCGGACAAGTCGGACACGTCGGACGGGGTGGACACGTCGGACGGGGTGGACAGAGGTTGTTGGGTTATTCTGTAGAGATAGGAGATTCTTCTTGGGATAAGAGAGTTTGACAGGGGTTCTCTTTTTTTCGGGATATAAGAAGATAAAGAAAGAAGATAATCAATCCACTAAGGATACATACGGTTAATGCAATAGTTTGGGAGGCTGTCATTCCGAAAATTTCATGGGAACTGTCACCACGGAAGTTTTCATCAAAGAATCTCCACGCTCCATAAAGGCAGAAATACCATAATAATACCTGACCGTTGTAACTCTTATTTTTGTAAATCATACGTAAAAGGAAAAATATCATAATTAAGCCTATTACTTCATATATTGGGGTTGCGTGTATCGGGATGGGTACTTGGGCACCATTAGGGAGTAGTCGTAAAAATTTATGATGATCCAGTATTCCACTATCAGCGGGATATATAATACCCCATGGGGTATTACATAAATCGCCAAAACAACAGCCGTTGAGGAAACAACCTAATCTGCCAATAGCATGTCCTAAACAAAGAAATGGCACGGAGATATCGGCAGAGGGCAAAAAGGGAATTTTGTTTTTTTTCAAATATAACCACACACCAATAGTGCCACCAATAAAAGCACCAAAAAAGACATATCCTCCAGTCCAGAAGATGAGCATTTCATACCAATGAGATAGTCCTTCGTATTGGACAACATAGTATGTTTTTGCCCCTATTAAGCCTCCAATTAGTCCCCAAATGCCAACTTTGCCTGTTGCTGGGTAGGGTTGTGGTAAACGACTGTTTTCTTTTAATGCTAAGGAAACTCCGACCAGCAAACCGAGGGCAAGACACACTACATAGGAGTGCAGTTCAAATATACCTATACTTATTAAAACAGGACGCATCTTTCCCTTTCCTAATAGATTTGGGATTTTTTATATTTTTCTTAGTAAAACAAGAAGTGTGAGCATTATACCAAAATTTATGTTTAATGGGTATAGAGACAGTTTGGTTTTTATGTTTTTGTTGGTTTCACTTTTTTGACAACCACAAAGCACTTTGACGGTATGGGAGTTATCACCTTCTTTCGAGCCTTCTTCCTTACGTCCCTCAATGATACTCCCTTCAGTATTTGTTCCTTCTCCATCTCCTTCTATTGCTCCATCGTTGGTGTTTCCTTCTGGATATTGCCCTTCTGGAGTGCATTCATGTGTTCCTTCCTGGTTTGCCCCTTCCTGAATATTTTCACCCTCTATTTTTAGGGTTCCTTCATTTAAGGGTACTACACAAATTGCACCTGGGATAGTTGTTACCTCTATAGGCAAGGCTTCTATATTTGAGAGTGAGCAGTAAAAAAGTTGTTGTTCTACATGATTGTCGGGAAATACACGTTCTAATGTAATGGGTGTTTGTTGTGTAGGTAGTATGAGAAGCAATGTCTCACCTGGTTTGGCGGGGCTTAGTATTTTGCATGGAACGGAAAAAATGGTTCCTGACGGAATTTTTTGTGTACTTCCCCAAAGAGCAATAACAAATAAGCCTTCGGGGTATATAGCGATGCGATATTTAATATTATTGTTTTTAAGTTCATCTGTTATGTTTATAGGAGGCTCAGTATTTTTAGTTTCATTAGGCGATATATTTGAATAATCATAGATAATGGGTTCGCTTAAAGAAGTAACGATATTCTCGGTATTACATCCAATTTGAATTTTTTGAGGATCAAATGTAAAAGCAATGACTGCGGTTGTGATTTCTTCATCAGATGTTATTATCTCAACATCTATTGATATGCAGTCATTAAGGTTTGCATATACACCTGGAATTTTAATAGTAGCCGAGAAGGAATTAAATCCTACCAATAATAAAAAAGTAACTATTTTGAATATGGTTATATATTTATATTTTTTTCTTTCATTCATAATAATCATTTTGTTATTAGACAAACGTCGTTTATTTATAGGATAATAAGGTTAGATTAATTATACACAAAATTGGCTGAGAAATGTTTAGAATAGGTAATATTTTAAGGAGTGATGGGAAGGAATGCAACCTATAGTTTCAGTGATATGCAAAAATTGTGGTTTGAAGATATGGGTTCCTGCAGTGGTACAGGGTAGAAAGAGTTATTGTTTTAATTGCCATCAACCAATAGTCGTTCCAAATCTGACAGGAGATACTTCGTTCCATATTGAGTTTAAACAGGGGGATAGAATTGATGACCGATATATTATAGAGGGGTTAATAGGTAAAGGTGGGATGGGATATGTTTATCGGGCGAAGGATGAATTGTTGGATGAGGCAGTTGCACTTAAATTTTTGCATCCAAGTTTACTCAAAGCACCGAAAGCGGCACAGTTATTTATTAAAGAGGCTCAGTTGGCACGTCGGTTACGGCATGAGAATATCATTGCTGTTCATGATGTAGATTGGACTAATGAAGGCTTTTTATTTTTAAGTATGGAGTACTTAGAAGGTCAATCATTGAGGAGTCTTTTACGAAAATATCGAATTGAGAAAAAATATATCCCTGTCCGTATAGGGATTCAATTTACTTTGCAGATATTACAGGCGTTGGAGTATGCACATCGTTGGGTTACACATCGGGACTTAAAACCTGAGAATGTTATGGTTTTACCAGGCGAGAAGATCAAAGTTTTGGATTTTGGATTGGCTTTAGCGGTAGAAGAGTCTATATCACAGTCGGCGAGTAGCGAAACGAAATTACAAAAAAGTATTGTTGGTACATATGCCTATGCATCTCCCGAGCAGAAGAAAAGGTGGGCTATTGATACGCGGGCAGATTTGTATTCTGTCGGGTTAATTTTATATGAACTGTTAACTCTACGGTCGCCTATTGATGAATATGTTCCTTTATTACAATTACGTAGTGATGTATCACCTTCTATAAACGATGTATTACAACGTGCACTTAAAGAAGAACGTGAAGACCGCTGGCAAACCGCATTGGAATTCCGTGAGGCATTACAGGAAAGTTTTGAGAAATCGTATACGGAAAAGAAAATCCATGTTATTACAAAGATACAGAAGGAAAAAAATGTATCAACGGAGAAAATGGTATTTTTAGAAGGGGGTTATTTTTTAATGGGTAATGATGAGGTAGTGGAGGAGTCCCCAGAGGAGGAAGTTTTTGTTGAGCCATTCTGGATGGATATTTATCCTGTGACTGTTGCGGAGTATCAGAAATATATAGAGGCAACAGGGGCACCATTACCTCGTTATTGGCATGACCCTGTTTTAAACGGGCCAGACCAACCTATTGTTGGTATTTCGTGGTTTGAGGCAAATGAATATGCTCAATGGGCAGGAAAAATGCTTCCTTCTGAAAAAGAATGGGAGTTTGCTGCACGTGGAAAGGAAAATCGTAAGTATCCGTGGGGAAACACACCTCCAGACACGATTCATTGCAATTATAATAATTATTTAGGCATACCTTCTATTGTTACAATGCATGAAGAGGGGCGAACGCCAGATGGAATCTGTGATTTGGCTGGTAATGTAATGGAATGGACTCGGGATTATTACTTGCCGTATTCGGTTGCCCGTTCACAGCCTGATAAAATACCGAATCCTCCACTGCGGGTGGTTCGAGGTGGTTGCTGGAGTTCCAGTAGTAATGAAATTACCTGTACAGCACGAAAGGGGTTATTCCCCGAAACAAGAACAAATACGGTTGGTTTTCGGTGTATTCTCCCTTTGAAAAAATAAAAACATTTTGAAACTCAGAATTTTGGACCTTCAACATCAAAGAACATACCTTCGATAGGAATATATTCGAAGCGAACAATATTTTTGAATGGAATAATATCTACGACGCGAATATTGTCAAATTCGTCCCCGACTCGTGCTGCAACCCTTTTTGATTCCCCTGTTTGGCGATTAATTACTTCAACAAAGATAGTTGTATTCCCTGTTTCTTTGTCGTCGAGGAACCCGCGAACCATTATTTTAGGAGTTGTGATTAGCAATTGGCCTCGTTCTTTTAGCCTTTGTAAAGCCTCACTTCTTGCCCCAAGTAGTTCAAACACATCAATACACGCTAATGCTAAAACCCAACGATTTTGTTCTTTGGCTATTTTTGCCCATTGAGCCACTTCTTGGGATACTTCTTTACATGCTTCTTGAGCAGTAGGATTTCCTGAATTTTTTTGTACGAACTCAAATAGTGCATTTAATACTTGTATACGAACTTCTTCTTTTAAGCCAGGTGTAGGTGTTTCAGGAGACGTAGGGATAAAAGCACGGAGTGGATTGAGTATTTCGTGAAGCTGTTTTATATACTGTTCTTTTGTTTGGGGCTGTTCTTCGATAGGTTTAACTTCTTTGGGTTTACAGGATAGGAAGAGGAATAGAATGACCAGTATGGAAATTAATAAATTGTTTAATTGTCGAATATTTAAAATCATATCTTTACCTTTTTTCTAAGTTCATTAACATTGTATCATTTTATCTATGGCAATTCATTTTGGTATTTATTTGAATAAACGAATTATAATTAACTTTCTCAAAATAAAACGTTGGTTAATGACAAAGGTATTATGATTGTGTCTGAACAGATTTCTGAGATAACGGAACAACATATATGGACTGTGTCCGAACTGAATCGTAAAATCCGTTTTTTATTGGAGGAAGAGATCGGTTACATCTGGCTTACAGGTGAAATTTCTAATTGGAGGGTTGCCTCATCAAAGCATGCATATTTCACATTAAAGGATTCAGAAAGCGAGATTAGTGCTGTGATGTTTGGGGGTGACTTGCAGTTGTTAAAATTTACCCCAGAGAATGGTATTGAGGTTATTGTATCAGGGCAGGTTACAGTTTATGAACGTCGCGGGACGCATCAGATTGTAGTTCGACAAATGGAGCCCAAGGGACTGGGTGCGTTACAGCTTGCTTTTGAACAGTTGAAAAAGAAATTAGAGTTGGAAGGATTGTTTGACCCAGCACATAAGAAAAAATTGCCTATGCTCCCGCGTAAAATTGGTATAGTTACGTCTCCAACAGGTGCGGCAATCCGTGATATTTTGAAAGTTTTAACTCGTCGGTTTGCTAATATTCATGTAATTTTATATCCTGCACGAGTACAGGGAGAAGAAGCGAGTAGTGAAATTGTAGAGGGGATTCGGTTCCTGGATAGATATGGTGTGGATGTTATTATTGTTGGTAGAGGCGGAGGTTCATTAGAGGACCTCTGGCCATTTAATGAGGAGAGGGTAGTGCGTGCTATATATGAAGCCCAAACACCGATTATCTCTGCGGTAGGTCATGAGATTGATTTTACTCTGGCAGATTTTGTAGCAGATGTGCGTGCTCCTACACCATCAGCAGCGGCAGAGATGGTTATTCAGGACCAAACAGTACTGTGGGATATGATTCAGACCAAAAAGCAGAAGGTGCTACATCTCTTATCCCAAAAGATACAGGTATTTCGGCATCGTCTTCAATTGGCTCTTCGGCATCGTGGATTTCAAAGTGTTGAAGCGATGTTTCGTGAATATAGACTCCAGGTGGCGGACTATCGTAAACAACTTGAAGATTGGTGGAATTGGAAACGAACCTTACTAAGCCAGAGGCTTCAGAAGGTAAAATATGCTTTACAAATTATGTCACCTCAAATGCGTATTAAAACGCAGACAGAGAGACTTATATTTCTTGCAAGTCAGTTAGAACAAGTAATGTCAAATATTGTGCAGAATAAAAGGTCGTTATTTTTGCCGTGTATTGCGAAGCTTGAAATGTTAAGTCCGTTAAATGTGTTAAATCGTGGTTATTCACTGACCTGGCTTGAGCCTCAACATGACCTGGTTCGTTCATCTGTTCAACTAAAACCTGGAGATTGTGTTAAAATTCAATTTTCAAAAGGAAATGTCCATGCAACTGTAAAAAATATTGAGGAAGATAAGGAATGGAAACAATGAAGGAAAAAAATCCAGAGAAGGAACGTCCTGGAAATTTTGAGAAGGACTTGCAAAAATTAGAACAAATTGTTCAAGACCTTGAGAAAGGAGAACTTTCTTTAGAAGAATCGTTAAAACGTTTTGAAGAAGGGATACATTTAGCACGACGATGTGAGAAAGCCCTAACAGAAGCAGAACGACGGATTGAAATACTTTTGCAGAATGAGGAAGGTGAGATTGAACCACAACCTTTTGATGTATCAGAAGCGGAATCTGCTTCTCGTGAAGAAACTGCAGATGATTCTCAAAAGGTGCATCATAAAAAGACTTCTACCAAACCGAAAAAATCAACATTGGAGAATAATGAGGGCAACCTCTATTTAACAGATAATGAGGATTTACCGTTTTGATGAATTCTGATTTTCCATTGATAAAGCATTTTAATCCGAGCCAAGTAGACCAGTTTTTAAGTGAGAAAGGTGCACAAACAGAAAAAGCACTGCGGTCGT
>JAIWNQ010000139.1 GCA_020216745.1 Candidatus Hydrogenedens sp. | reverse complement strand
CAACGACGAATAGAGCAACCGATGGCTTAACATACAGACCATTGTCTACACCTTTTAACCAGTAATCAAACCAATCTTTCATGCTACCCATTTTTTCATCAATGTTTATTTTCTGTCTGTCCTCAATAACCAGTTCCCCTGGAGTTGCAGCATGAGATAATGCCTGCATTACCAGTTTGCATTTTCCATACGTGGGCGAAGAAGCATTGGTATTTAATAGTCTGAAGAATTCGGTGGAACTTCTTTGAAAAAGGTCATACCACCCGCCGACAATGTATACTGGAACTTTAACCCTATCTGCTCTTGCACGAGCATCTCTACGCTCCCAAAATTCATCATAAGAAGGATGCTTTATAATTTCGGGCAAATACTCACGGGCAGGAGGCCATTCTTCTATTGTGTTTTTACGGTAGCAACCATAAGGAAATATACTTTCATAAAAATTATCTGAACCTGCCACAAGATAGGCACATTGGACACCTTCGGGTTCTGCTGAAAGAAGTAATTGGGCTGATATAGCAGAAGCAGAAAACCCCAACAGCCCTATTTTGCCATTACACCATCTTCGCTTTTTTATCCAATTTACGGTATCTATTCCATCTTGTCTTCCTGGTCCTCCCCAGCTATCATTTCCAAAGACTTCCCAGGAACCTTCCGAGCCTCCTATCCCTCGTAAATTCTGAACCAGAACGGCATACCCGCTATCAACCAAATGTTTATGCATTTTAATTACATCTCGTCGATTATATGGTGTGCGTTCAAGGAGCACTGGGTAAGAACCTAAAGCACTGGGAAGCCAAAGTTCTGCTTTTAATTTCACTCCGTCACTCATAGGGATTTCAACTGTTCGTTGTTGACATGAGATACTGCAAGAAACGGAAAGAAATATCAAGAAAAATATAAGGCTGACTGATGTTCTTCGAAACATAGTTTCAATCCTTTACTTTTATATTTTTATAAGCATAATTTTGCAATATTTTCCGAGATACTTTGATACCTGTAACATTAAATTCCTCTGGGATTGGGTAGAAATATCTTGGTATTTTAATCCCAGATATTCTCTCTTTTAAATATGATTTTAATTTGTCTTCATTATAACCTTTTGCAAATTCAACAAAGGCAATAGGTATCATTCCATATTCAGCATCGTCCAATGGTATAACAACAGCCTTTTCGACATATCCACTGGATAACATACAATTTTCAATTTCTTCAGGTTGGATATTTTCACCACCACAAATGAACACCAAATCCTTCCGACCTAAAACACGTAGATAACCATCTGAGGTCCATTCACCGAAGTCCTGTGTGTTAAACCAACCTTGGGAATCAAAAGGTTTTTCAAGAATTCCATTTTTTAGGTATCCAAGGAAACGACAAGGTCCATTGACAGAGATGGTCCCATCATCTTCGATGTGAACGGTATCATTTATTAATGGTTTACCACTTGTAAGTAGATGTTCAAGTGTATCTTCAGGGGTGGATGTTGTAACTTGAGAAGCCATCTCCGTTAATCCATAGGTGACATATAAAGGAAATCCTTTCGCATAGCATGTCTTAACAAGACCTTCAGGAATTGGTCCGCCACCTAAAAGCATTGCTTTTAAGGTATTATTTTCAGGTAACCTATTATTATCTAATATCCTCTTCATAATAGTGCTTACCACAGAAATATGAGTTATTTCGGGTGGTAATTCTGTATCTTGCCAACGAATTTGATTTTCAGGCACATATATACACCCACCTCCTTCTATTGCACGAAATAGAATAGACAGTCCAGATACGTGAAACAAAGGGAGCGATAATAGCCAAGTATCACCTTCTTTAAAGGAGATATTGCGATTACTAAAA
This sequence comes from Candidatus Hydrogenedens sp., assembly GCA_020216745.1. Classification (GTDB taxonomy): domain Bacteria; phylum Hydrogenedentota; class Hydrogenedentia; order Hydrogenedentales; family Hydrogenedentaceae; genus Hydrogenedens. Next base: position 8,149 of record JAIWNQ010000139.1, on the reverse strand, counting down.
TGTGCATTGACAAACATATTATCTATTGTTAACACTGCACTTTTGGGAGAACCTGAACTGCCAGAAGTCATGATAATAAAACTGGGTGCATTGGAAACCCTCTTTCTCTTCATTCTTTTTGGGATGATGAGTGATTTGATAGTATCTATTTTTTCAATTGCACACACAGGAATAGGAGCATATCTAATTTGCGATTTGTTGAGGTACTTGTCTGTGCAGAGCAATATATCTGCTTCTAATTGATTTAATATCGAATGTATCCTGTTCTCAGGTTCTTTTGGGGATAGCACTATAATTTCGGCTTGTAACCTTATGAGTGTAAATAGAATAGCAATTGTTTCTATGGAAGGAACACACAAAAGCCCAACTCTACACCGTTCTATTGATGATATGTGCTTAAGATATTCATCAGACTTCATTAAGATGTCTTTAAAAGAATAGGTGTTATTTTTTGTTCGTATAAATAGATTTGAAGCATAGGAACGGAAAAAAGCATTTATGTCATTTGTTGGTATCATAGTATTTTCTTTGTGAAGTGTTACCTATCTTCACCATTGGACAACAATATTTATAGTTTTTTCATCCTGTGAGGCAACATATTCAAAACATAGATTTCTAAGTGGGTCATAGGGTTGAAATTTTCCATTAACTACAACCTGTCTGGCAACATCACTTTTAGGGATAAATACTACAGTTGGCGAATTAATGCCGATGTTTTCATACGTTAGCTTAAATAAATTTCCACGAACGAACCATGATGGATTTTTGCCTGCAATTCGCTGAGGATAGGTTTGAATCAATTTGCTTAAAATAGGTTTTGCATTTCCCTCACCATCAAGAATTGCATACGGATTGTCTGTATCCTTGTCATATGAGTTATAAACCCATCCCAAATGATATTGGTCAACAAGTTTGAACCAATCGTCGAGGAATTGTGATGCCCCTGACATATTCAGGTTTACTCCGAAGTCTGTTATCATCATAGGGATGCCCCAACGTTTAGCTTCACGAACTCGCTGAGAAATTGTGGTAGACATTATCCAGTTGTTCGTTCTGCCATACGTTTCGTCTTGATTGTCGTAAAGGGGGTCAAAGTAGCGAACGGCGTAAATTGAGGGGACTGTTGGTTTAAATTGCAAGCCAGTAGGTATTAACACACTTGAAATTAGCATAGGTTGAAAGAAAATACGTGTCTGAAAATTATTCTCCTGCATCATCTTATCGATTCTCTGATAAAATTCAGTTAAAAATGTTTGTTCAAATCCAGGTCCAATATGAGGCCAGGGCTCATCAAATACCTCGATACCAATCAAGTTTGGCTGTTTATCTACCTTCGATAAAACGTACTTCAACATATCAATGTATGTTTTTTTCAACATTTCACTACGCCAAAAGTAATCGAAGCACGTCATCACAGGTTTTGAGAAATAATTTTTGTAAGGTGGAGTCACTGGTGTAAAAGGGAGGTCTTTATCATGAATAGCCCATGATGGAAAACCGCTTCCTCCGAATTTTCTGCTAAATAAATCTTGATGAACGCATAACAAAACATCGATTCCTAATTCATCAAGCCATTGTAGTCGTTCTAATGTACTTTGCATATATGCTTCGTTATATATACCAGATGTGGGTTCAATCGCTTCCCAGAAAATGAGATACCGAACTAAATTAAACCCCCAATTTTTTAACTTTGAGAAGTCTTCCTTACTTTGCCACGGTAAAAAGTCTTCTGTTTTACGGGCAGAATTTGAAACCGTGATACCGTGATAAATAACAATGCGTCCGCTTTTATCATATATATAAGTAGGTTTTTCTACCTTTGCCTCTTCCTCCCCATATCCTTTTAAATCAAAAAGTAAAGAAGCAAACAGTATTAAAAAGAAAGTACAAACATTTTTTTTGGCAAAATATCTCCTCATTTTGTTACTTCCTTTCTGTAGTTATTTTATGATTGTATAAAGCTACTTCTAAACATTGTAATAAATTATAAAATTCCATTGCATTCTTTTACTTTACAATAAACCTGTTTTTCGGTTATAATATAGTTCCTTCGGTGGGGTCGTAGCTCAGTTGGGAGAGCGCATGACTGGCAGTCATGAGGTCGGGAGTTCGATCCTCCTCGACTCCACCATATTAATAAGTGCAGGTTCAAGGATTATAAAGGGAATTATAAATTTAACTAAGTTGTGATGTGCTTTTCTTTCGTTGGGAACGCCTTTTTAAACTGTTCTGCTTCTTTTCGTTAGTGTTAAAAACGGTATCTGTTATTCATTTCCGTTTGTTTCCAAAATATCTTTTTGCCCTTTTCTGATAAGCCAGATATTACGAAAATAAACAAAAAGTGTCGTAAATAGTCCAAAAGCATAAAGCCATTCTCGTTGGAAGGTATATGAGATTATCTGCAAAAATGAGGCAAGCAAACTTAAATACCAAAAAATAGTAGGCACAACGCTCTGTTTTTTAACCTCTGTCGCTAACCATTGAATTAAAAAACGGAGAGCAAATAGGAATTGTCCCAGAATACCTACAAAAATCCAGATACTATGTCTAATTGCCATGGAACGTTCCATTTCACGAACATGAAAAATTTTTTGATAAAACACGTACGTTACAACCACAGTTGAGACAAGCAGTGCAACGATAATGAGGGCATGGGCAATATGATACCGTAGAGAGGTAAGTTTATTTTGTCTACGCCAGATATGAATTAAATTTCGAACATATACTAATAGGTTAAAACCATAACTCACCACCCCCACAGGGGAAAGGATAAAAACACCATAGGCTAATAACATAATAGAGCCTACCGCACTCATATACCAGAATACGAGTGGTATAACACTTTTCCCCATTTTTTCCGACCATATCCATTGAATATAAAATCGACCAAAGAAAATAATAGCACCTATTATACCGATTAGATGCCAAAAAAAGTTCCAGTTCAAAGAAAAACTCATTAATGATTAACCTTTAAGGCAAATATGATTATTAAAAGACAAATGGTTACAATAAACTTATTCGCATCTCCAAAAGATGAAAGTATTCTAACGAAATAGCCATTTATATTGAAAATCTTATTTAGGGGTGCATTATTTTATTACGCCAAGGTATCTACCTAACCAGTAAGGGAACAGATAAAATGTGGGTGCCCATTCCGTTGAGCCACCATCGCCTTGTACTGCTTCCCAGCGATTTTTATCCCACCGTATCACAGCTGTCTCACTTGGAGGAAGTAGCCTTGAAGTTTGCACATCCTCTAAGATGGGTTCTCTTACTAATTTAATATCTTCACGGAAACGGTTATCTACAGTCCAATTAATTAGGTCAAATGGAATATCACGTAATGTGTAAGTCGACTCTTCTAAATGTGGGTCTGAACCCATACACCACGCATAAATAAAGTTATATAACGGACATTGTTCATTCTCGATACCACGATACCAATGTTGAATACTTTCACGATAGATATTAAGCAATTGCTCATCTTTTTCATATCGGAACAAAGCGGGGTATGTAAAAGCAAGAAGTTCATCATCAATATGCGTTATAGAAGAATGCCCATAATTTTTAGCCCGTCGCACAATTTGTGCATATCCTTCATTAGTAAGAAGTCGTTCGTATTCGTTCTGATATTTTTCATCACCAGTAATATGATAGGATGCTTTCAAGTAAGACAGAATTTCTAAAGCATTAATACCTCGTTCATTAGTCCAGTCAGGGTCATGCTTTAATCGTTCTGGTGCCCAAACACCCCATCGGGTATGATGCCCGTCAATATCTTTAAGAACATAACCATCCGAAATAATTTTATCCATTACCCTTTTCACTAACTGTTGAAGGAGTTGTTTGTTTTCCTCATCAGCACATAAATCATAATAAATAGACCAACCAAAAAAATGTGCAGTAATCTCATCACTGCTTGTATCTCCTTTCCACAACCACTTCCCGTCTTTTGATAATCTCCACCGTTCTTCAACAGGTTTATAACGTGGGTCTACCACTTTCATTGTAGCCTTTTGCTGGGGTGTTAATTGCTCGTTTGCGTCACTAACTCGTTTCCAATCACTTGGAACAACCGTCCGTGCTATAAACCCAGGCAATTCGGTTACTTGCTCTAAGAATAATATTGCCTTAAAAATCTCTTTGGCTCTTTGACGTATTGCCTCGTCATTCGTAACAGCGTATTGGAATGACAATCCAGCAAGATACATACATGTGTATCCACCATCATTATCGTCATCTACTGGTTCCCAAATAGAAATATCACCACGTTTCGGTAATAGACATTTTTCAACAATACCTGGTGGACGGGTATGTCGGTTTCGGGCAATTTCCTCAAATACTGTTGCTTTTTCATATAACGTTTTATTTTCAATCCTTAACCTACTTACTCCCTTTGAGGTAGATATATAAACATTGTTGTTACTTAGAGCAATATCAGATACGTGGTTATCCAATAACCAACGGCGACTTCGAAATACCTTTTTAGGTTTATTTTGTTCGTGACTTGATAATACTAATCCATTATTTGTACCTATCCATATCCGACCTGAAAGGGGGTCATAGACTATTTTCGTTATCGTAGCACCTGGAAATTCATGATATAGGTATTTGTATTTTACTTTCTCATTTCTTAATACAGTAATGCCTCCCAAACCTCCAGCCCATAATTCATCATTAGATAAGGAACAAAGCGATAATAAATTATTGGAGATTAATTCTTTCTCTTCATCACTTTTACTAAACTTATCTTCTTTGTGTTGATAATGTATCTTTTCTCCACCTTTAACATAAACAAGCCCAATTTCTGTTGCAATCCAAAAGTTATCAGCGTTTACTAATGTAATATTACGTATACTCCTTGGAATAGTCATTTCTTTTTTCTGCCAGCCATGGTCAGGCTGATATAGCCATATTCCATCAGGACCTCCTACAATAATACGCTCCCCAACAATATCTATAGCGGAAATAGGCACATCACCAATCTCATCTACTTTTTGGCTTTTACCATTGGACATTATGTAAAAGCCGTTCCACGCACCTATATAAATCAGGTTTTCATTTATTGCTTTTAATGCAAAAATAGGACCTTTTTCTGTTAGACAGGATACCTCCACCCATTGATTATTTTCCTCTGAAAATAGAAATAGTCCCTCACTTGTTCCGAGATATACTTTATTAAATTTATTTTTTATAACACATAATGGTAAAGTGACACTACCTGATAGGTCTGGCAATCCCTCAACAGGTAATGGCTCATGGAAAAAATGTTCATAAGGAATATCATCTATCCCATGGAAATTAGAAACAATTAAAACCATACCTACAAAAATCATACTCATAATAAATTACCCTTTCTGACAAAACATTTTTATGTATATTTTGAGACCTCTAAATATTCATATAGTTTATGATAAAAACGATATTGTTAAATCGACATATAGATGAGAATTTAAGACAGGATAATTCTAATTGTCGAATTGAATATCATTCATTATCTCTATTAGAAATTCGGCATCTTTTTGAAGAATTTCTTTCTTCTTTTCAGGGTCTGAGTAGTGATGTAAGGATTCATCTTCGATACATAATACATTGTTATAGTCGGCATTTTTTAATTCAATTAACACCGATTCGATATTTATATCGCCTTGAAATATAGGACAAACGTAGGTGTCATATTCCCAACCCACTTCACGATATATTTCCTGTGCAGTTTTTGGGTAAGCAATATTTTTAATATGGGTATGTTTTGTATAGGTAGCAAGTAATTTTAGTATTGTTTCTGTTTCTGATAATGGATAGCCTCGCCAGTAGAAATTGCCAAAATCTAATGTTAATCCAAACCGTGGGCTATCAATATTCTTCACAACAGCCCATAGAAAGATAGGATTATTACCTTCACGTCCATGATTTTCAAGACCAAATTCTATCTCAGTATCATCGGTTTCAGCAATAACTTCAGAGAAAACATTTGTATACAACTCTACCTTTTTACCAAAAGTATACAAATGCTCTTGCTGAACCATTGAATCGATACGAATTACTTTTGCTTCCAGTGCCTCAGCAATATGAACAGCCTTTTTGAACCACTCTACTGATTTCTCAAACGATGCCATGCTAAGGTCGAACTCTGTAAGTAAGGCAGAAACAATAAGGTTTTGTTTTTGACATTCTTCTTTATATAAAAGAATTTGTTCATCTGTTTCTAATAACATTTCGCCATCGGATTCTAAATTAGCAACAGAAAAGTTGTTATTTAGCCGAAATTCAATATGATTTATATTGAGATATTTTGCTCCCTCTACAACGTTTGGAAATACCTCGAGTAGGACTGAATCACGAATGGCGATATACATAGCCTCATTCTCCTACCTATGTCTAATCGTCGTCAAACTCAAAACATTAGATGTATTATACACATTTTGGTTTGTATTTTATATATATTTGTTAGCCTATTTCCTCCCAATCCATATTAAATGCTTCAGCCACAGCCTTATATGTAATTTTACCCTTATATAAATTTATACCTTTACGGAGTGCCTTATCCTTCGCAATTGCCTTGTCAATGCCAAAATCGGCAATCATAAGACCATAACCTAATGTAACATTGGTTAATGCATAAGTTGATGTTCGAGGGACAGCACCAGGCATATTCGTTACACAATAATGTATTACATCATTTACACGATAGGTAGGGTTATCATGCGTTGTGGGTTTTGACGTTTCGATACAGCCCCCTTGGTCAATGGCTATATCAACAATTGCAGAATTTGGTTTCATGTTTTTAATCATATCCTTTGTGACCAGTCGCGGTGCTTTGGCTCCAGGAACTAATACGGAGCCGATTAACAAATCAGCCTGTGAGACTTCTTCTGCAATATTTGCACGGTTTGACATCAATGTTGTAACTCTTCCCTGCATAATGTCCTGAATATACCGTAGTCGTGCAGGATTAATATCAATAATAGTGACATGAGCACCCATACCCACAGCAATAGTGCAGGCATTGGATCCAGCAACGCCAGCACCTAAAATCACAACCTTTGCAGGTTTTACACCAGAAACACCGCCTAATAATACACCCATACCGCCGTAAGTGGCTTCTAAACAACGAGCCCCAACTTGCACAGATAGACGTCCTGCTACCTCACTCATTGGGGTCAATAAAGGAAGGGAACCGTCATCTAATTGAATAGTTTCATATGCCACACCGACTATTTGTTGTTCTAACAAACCACGGGTTAGAACTTCATTCGATGCTAAATGAAGATATGTATATAAGATTTGTCCTGGTCGACATAATTTTATTTCATTATCTAAGGGTTCCTTTACCTTAATTATCATGTCTGCCTGTTCCCAAATTTGTTTCGCAGACGAGATAATTTTTGCCCCAGCCTTACGATAATTATCATCGGGAATCCCACTACCCAAACCTGCTCCTTTCTCCACAAGGACCTTATGACCATGTGCTACAAAAGCAGAAACACCAGATGGAACAATACCTACTCTTTTTTCGCCTGGTTTAATTTCTTTTGGGATTCCTATTATCATGTTGTTACTCCTTTATAAACATTTATTTTTATATACTAAAATTTATAGTATAAATTTATTTCTTTTATATTATTATTTTTTACACTGGAATTCAAAATTAAATAGGTTAGGCTTTTGGTTCACCCAAGTCAATCCTTCCATTTATTGTATTTGCCCATAAAAGGGATTCAATGTCGTGGATATCTTTATGAATACGTTTATCAGGAGGAGCCGTTACAGGATAAACGAAGATATCAATAAACCCACGAAAACCGAAATAGATTGCCTTTCGCTTAAAACGACGTGAGATTTCAGGATGTAGGAAAACAAAGCGACTTAGAAATGTATCTGAGTTCCCTTTCCATTTTTTATAAATATACTCAGGGTCTTGCGGATACTCATACTTCCAGATAATATAATCTTCCAAATTGTATCTTGATATTTCACCAAGCAAGGATTGACGTGCAAAAGTGAGTTTGCGATGTACCCCTTCCATCGTTTTATATTCCCATGCTTCAAATTGTCTACTGTCCATAATATGTTTTAATGATTGCAATTTGGACAAATTGATATTTCCAGACAATCCTTTTTGAGGTTTTGGTTCCATAACATTATTCGT
>JAIWNQ010000138.1 GCA_020216745.1 Candidatus Hydrogenedens sp. | reverse complement strand
TTCTGTATTCATTGTTTTGGTTTTAGTAAGGTTATTATTCTTCGTCAATGTCTTCGTGTGTCTCTGAAATTAATCCGTATTTTTGCAGGCGATAACGTAGTGAGCGTGGTGTTAAACCAAGAATTTTTGCAGCTTTTTTCTGGGAATATTTAGCTCGGACTAACGCCTGTTCAATCAACGATTGTTCTACATTCTCTATAAATTTTTCCAGTTCAATTCCTTCTGGGGGTAGTTTAATTTTGTCAATGGTATCTTTATCTTTGTTCCCTGATACATTGCTAAGAAGAGCTTGTTTTATTGAATCAGGGACGTGTGACAAATCAATATCAGACTCATGGTACAATGCAATAATCCGCTCTATAAAATTAGAAAGTTCTCGAACATTGCCAGGCCAATAATAATCTGTAAACGCCTCTATTACCTCAGTTGTAATTTTTGGAGTTGGTAAACCCATACGAGATGAATGAAGTTTAAGAAAATGATGAATTAAAAGGGGAATATCTTCCCTTCGTTCTCGTAGCGGAGGAACAGTAATGGGAACGACATTTAAGCGGAAAAATAGGTCTTCACGGAATAACCCTTTTTTAACCATCTCCTCTAAATTTTTGTTTGTTGCAGAAATAATACGTATATCCACCTTTATCTCTTTTGTCCCTCCCACAGGAATTACCGTATTATTATCAAGAACACGCAATAATCGAGCTTGCAAATTTGACGGCATTTCACCAATTTCATCTAAAAATACCGTCCCACCATTAGCCACTGCTAATAATCCTTCCTTATCTTCTATTGCACCTGTGAACGCTCCACGTTTATACCCAAATAGTTCACTTTCTAATAATGTCTCTGGGATAGAGGCACAATTAATTGCAATAAATGGTTTCTCGGCACGTGGACTTAATCTGTGTATTCCTCTGGCTATTAACTCTTTACCTACTCCACTTTCTCCATAGATAATAACCGTGCTCGGGAGTTGTGCAACTCGATAAACCGTTTTTTTTATTTGCTCAATGGCAGGGCTATTTCCCACAATTTCTTCATAAGGCTTTAGTAGAAATCGCTCTCTCTTTAACCCTTCATTTTCCTGGATAAGAGCCTGTTGTTCAATTGCCTTCTTTACCCGTAGACAAATTTCTTCATTACTCTTGAATGGCTTTTGAATATAATCCGCCGCACCTGATTGCATTGCTTCAATAGCATTTTCAACGCTTCCATGGGCTGTAACCATTAAGGTAGGTAATGAGGGAGTATTTTCTTTAATCCATTTCAGCAATTTCATCCCTGCTTTTCGATCATTATCCATAACCAAGTCTGTGACGACAGCATCAAATGAACGTTGTTTTAAGAGATGGATAGCCGATTCAACATTTTCAGCGGTTTCACAGTAAAAACCTCCGCGTTGTAGAATAATAGAAATAACCTCACGCATACTTTCTTCATCATCTACTACCAATACTTGTTTTTTAGTAAGCCCCATAATCGTCATTCCTTATATGTAATATATCATGTCTTTGTATATGTTCCTATTCTATTCAGTATAGCGTGGGAGACGAATTATCATCGTTGTCCCTTTTTTCGGATTTGAGATGACACGAATAGTTCCATCATGCGAAGAGATAATACGGAGACTAATTGTGAGTCCCATTCCAACACCTTGTTTTTTCTCAGTATAGAACGGCTCGAAAATTCGTGTAATTTTGTCTGGTGGAATTCCTACTCCTTCGTCCTTGAAATGAATTTCAATAGGACCTTTCTCTGTCGGAGACATTAGCAAAATAGTTAAAGTTCCCCCATTTTTCATGGCATCAATAGCATTTTGTGCTAAATTGCGGAACACCAGTAGTAATTGTTCTTTATCTCCTTTAACTTTGCAATGTTCGGTTTTCATTATGGTACGAAGTTCAACATTGTAAGTTGGTGTTGTAGGCAAAGTTTGTTTAAATTGCTCAACAAATTCTTCCAGAAGTTCTGGTAAGGATATTACATTTTTAGTTTGTATTGGTTCCCGAGCGAAATCGAGGAATGAGGTAATAATATAATTTAATCGGTCACATTCCCGAACAGCAATATTCACCAAGCGGTTTAATACCTCTGGCTCATTTATACTATTTTGCATTTCCGCCACAGCACTCCGTATGGAGGCAACCGGGTTACGTATTTCATGGGCTAAACTTGATAATTGTTCTCCAATTGCCGCAAGACGGTCATGCCTCCGCAAGTCTTGCCGAATATGGTCTAATTCGCTTAAATCTGTACATGACGCAATCAGAGAAGCAATCCTTCCTTTTTTGTCAAACAATCGGTTAGTTGTCAGACCTATCAATTTCTGATTTCCTGAAGGGGTATAGATATAAAACTCATAACTTGTAAAATCACGATTTGATTTGAGAGCAGTCGTAATAGGACATTCAAATCCTTCAACAGTTCGTATTAACCCTTCCACATGGGCTCCAATAACATCCTTCTCTTCTACCTCAAAGATACTGCACCCTGCTTTATTTATACTGCGTATAATACCATTAGCATCTGTTATTAAAAATCCACTGTTCATATTATCAAGAATATCTTGTTGAAATTGTTTTAAAATCAAGACCCGCTGGTTCCAATAACCCGTTATAAATCCAGTGAATAAGAAGGCTATTGTCTGAATTAGAAATGGATACCAATGCTCAATCGATACTAAAGTTGAAGGTCCTTCAACGGCAAACTGAAACCCCATAAACAAAAAGGAAAAAATGGCAAATAAAAAGCCCTGATAAATACCGAGAAGAAACCCCGCCTCCATAATCACAATGACGAGAAGGAAAGTAAATGGACTATTACATCCTCGTGTAATACCGATAGTTGCACAGACAACCCCAAAATCTACAAACATTTGTGCCCATAATAAGAAACTTAATGGACGAATGCCCTTGTATATTTCAAACAAGTGCCATACACTTAGAATAAGTGCGACAATATAAATAGGAAGGAAAAAATAAATTTGCGGTTTTGTTAAATAGAAATAAAATCCTGATGTAACAACAAATAAAACAAAAATCCTGCCCATACCAACAATCCATAGCCAATGGACAGGACCTTCATATACTTGTCGTTTAGGTAGAATATCTTTACGGGATTTCACCCCGTAGCACCTCCTCGTTCAATAAGATTTAATAACCCTTCTGGATTGGGACTTCGCTTAAATGCGAGGTCTTTCGTAATAAGCCCTCTCCGATACAAACGATATAAGGATTGGTTCATGGTCATCATCCCCTCTCCTTTACCTATTTCTATCATAGAAGGGATTTGCTCTAATTTCTGTGCACGAATAAGGGAGCGGATAGCAGGATTAGGCACCATCACTTCCGTTGCAAGTACACGTCCCTGGCCATCTACACGAGGGAGTAGTTGCTGAACAACAACCCCTTCAAGAACAAACGATAACTGTGTTCGTACTTGCTCTTGTTGCTCTTGGGGGAATACGTCGACAATACGGTTTATGGTTTGTACAGCGTCATTTGTGTGTAATGTTGCAAATGTTAAGTGTCCTGTTTCTGCCACAGTCAGTGCTGCTTGAATAGTCTCAGTATCACGCATTTCACCTATTAAAATCACATCTGGGTCCTGTCGTAATACACGTTTCAGGGCACTCGCAAAGGATTTTGTGTCTACATTGACCTCACGCTGATTAATAATTGACCGCCGATGTGAATGCAGATATTCGATGGGGTCTTCGATAGTGATAATATGTACATCTCGTTCAGTGTTAATTTTATCAATAAGTGCTGCTAACGTTGTCGATTTACCACTACCTGTTGGACCACATACCAAAACAAGACCATAAGGGCGATATGCAAAATCGGCGACGACCCTTGGAATTCCTAACTGTTCAAAACTTGTTATTTCATAAGGAATAGCACGCAATGCTGCGACCACAGAACCACGGTCACGATATACATTTAAACGGAAACGACTTAACTTTTCAACCCCGAAAGACATATCTAATTCTCGTTCCTTTTCGAACTCTGCAATTTGTTCTTCATTCATCACAGAATAGATAAGTTCCTGTGTCATATCTGGGGTCAATCGTGGATAACCTGGCATATATTCCAATCTGCCATGTATTCGAATTACAGGAGGGACGCCAACAACAATGTGTAAATCGCTGGCACCTGCTTTTATCATTTTTTCTAAAAGTTCTCGAATCCCAAATGTTAATCTCATAATATTACCTCTTTTTGTTTTTAGTTGCGTTTTTATCTATTACTATGCCCACGTTATTAATCCTACTTCGAATTTATTTGCTAAATCAATATGATATGGGAACACACGAACTGAATAACCAGCAAGACCTGTTTCTTGACAGGGGATAAACCCTTTGAACCGATAAACATTGTTTTCTAACTTCTTCTCAAAAACCATGTTTACAGCATGCCCTTCGTGTATATCGCCGTTCATTCCCAAATGTCCCACATACGCCTCCACAATCACATCTTTTTCATTAAGGGAATCAAGATAAACATCAGCTTCAATTGGTATTTCTGTCCCGACAGGGACATCTCCATGTGTTTCTGATTCCACACGAACAAAGCGGACATTATTCCAAACAGAACGGATTTTTTGCTTCCATGTGGATAATTCATAAGCACTTTTCCGATTATCTTTCCGAAAAGCAATCCGTCGGACTGATAGAGGTATATAAGCTTTCTCTGCATATTCCTGAACCATTCGGTATGTATTGAAAACAGGGCATATTGTCTTTATTGCTATTTTCATTCTTCGTATCCATTCCCTCGGTAAATCGTCAGAACTACGATTATAAAACATAGGGACAATTTCTTGTTCCAGAATTTCATAAAGAGCCGAACTTTCCACGCTATCTTGTTCCTCGGTGGACTCGTATGTCTCTCCTTTTCCAATGGTCCACCCGTTGGGTCCGAGCTCTTTTGCTTCACACCACCAACCATCAGGAATACTTATGTTAAGTGCGCCGTTAGCCGCTGCTTTCATACCGCTGGTTCCACTTGCCTCCATTGGGCGACGTGGTGTATTTAGCCAGCAGTCCACACCTTGAACCATGTATCGTGCTAAATTAATATCGTAGTCTTCTAAAAACACGACATGATTTCTTACGTCTGGGTCTAAAGCAAAATGAATTATCTGACGAATAAGTTCTTTCCCTTGAATATCTTGTGGATGTGCCTTCCCTGCTATAATTAATTGCACGGGCATTTGTGGATTTAACAATATCCGTTTTAATCTTGCAGGGTCTCGGAAAAGCAATGTTACCCGTTTATATGTGGCGAATCGTCGTGCAAAGCCGATAGTAAGGCATTCAGGGTCAAGGCACTCGCTTGCCGCATGGACTCCTGAGGGTGGAACCCCACGGTTAATGAGTTGTTTTACTAACCGACGACGAGCAAAGTCCACTAAACGCTCTCGTCGTCGTTCATGGGTACGCCACAACTCCGTATCCGGAATTTCATCAACATGGTCCCAAATTGAATGGTCTTCAGGACTGTTCAGCCATCCCGGCCCTAAATAACGGTCATAAAGGTCTGCAAGGTCCCTTGAAATCCATGAACGGATATGAACACCGTTTGTTATTGATTTTATAGGAATTTCATGAACGGGTAAATCTTTCCAAACTCGTGACCACATTTCACGAGACACTTCACCATGTAATTTGCTAACCCCATTAGCACCAGCACATAATTTTAATGCCAAAACGGTCATACAGAAGGGCTCTCGCATATCATTTGGGTCTTGTCTTCCTAAGGCAAGAAAATCCTGAAGTGTAATTCCTACATCCTGACAATACTTGCCAAAATAACGTTCTATCAATCCAGGGTCGAACATATCATTCCCAGCTGGGACGGGTGTATGCGTGGTGAAATAGCTCCCTGCCTTTACAGTTTCAACTGCATGGTTAAATGTCAGCCCTTCATTTAAGACAAGTTCTTTAATCCGTTGTAAAACCATAAACGCTGCATGTCCCTCATTTAAATGAAAAATAGTAGGGCGAATTTTCAGGGCATGGGCTGCAATAACCCCCCCCATTCCTAACATTATTTCTTGTTTAATACGCGTTTCTCGATCGCCACCATATAATTGTCCTGTTATAGAACGATCGGCAGGGGAATTATCTTCATGGTCAGTATCCAACAAATAGAGGGGGACACGGCCTACTTGGCATTTCCAAATATATGCATTAACCATCCGTCCCGGATATTCAACCTGAATTACTAATGGTGTTCCATCCTCTTTCATCACTTTTCCGATAGGCATATTATAAAAATCGTTCGGTGGATATAACTCCTGTTGCCAGCCATCCGCATTTAAATACTGTCGAAAATAACCCTCTCGATATAACATCCCTAATCCAACTAACGGTAATCCTAAATCACTTGCCGCCTTCAAATGGTCTCCAGCAAGCACACCTAAGCCTCCTGAATAAATATTTATGCTTTCATGAACACCGAATTCAGCAGACATATAAAGAATACGCATTTCCTTGGGGGCATGGAGATTCCGCTCAAAATAGGTATTTGTTTTCATGTAATCTTGAAGGCGTGAATACACACGGTCCATGTGTGTAAGAAAACTATCATTCTTTGCCAGTTCATCCAATTTCTTCTGCTTTATTTTCCCTAAAAGTAATCGTGGATTTTGACCACATTCTACCCAAAGGTCTCTATCCATACGGAAAAACAAATCTATCGCCTCTGGGTTCCAACACCACCATAAGTTATTAGCTATTTCTAACAACTTCCCAAGTCGTTCGGGAAGATTGGGAATAACGTTGAACTTAAAAATATTACGCACTAATATTACTCCGTCCTTTTATAAATTTGTTTTTTATTTATGTAATATTAAATATGTTAATATATCGTAAAGGATAAAATATCATAACAAAAATCACACGTAAAAGTATAGAAGGAATTAAATATGAAAGAACAACACAATCACACCAATCACACATCTAATTGCAGTTGCTGTGGTATTTCCCGTAGATGTTTTCTTGCTTCAAGTACCGCTATGGGTTTGACAGTCCCCTTATTGTCCTCTGCACAAATGGAATTTCCAACGGATAGTGAATTGAAGCAACCATTAAACTTAGGTGATTTTCGTCCAAAACCACCTGTGCGTATTGTAGGTGTCGTTATCCGTGAAAAACCACCTTATTGGTTAGGTTGGCCTGGTACTTCGTATGATGTCGAAGGAAAACGTAAAGAATTTGAGCAAGCCTTTATTAATTCTGCAAGCAAAGTCGGCGTAGAATTTGAAATGTTGCCAGACCCCATTGAGGATGACAATGCATTAGAAAAGTTTATCAATCAAATGGCTACAGAGAAGCCAGATGCTATCCTTGTTCATGTTCAGCATTTGTATGAATGGGGTAGAGTAGATAAAATGCGTACCGCAAAGGTTCCAATGATTATTTGGGCTCCCCTTGGTACAGTATTTACAACCCAGGTTCATGAATTGGCACGTCGCGAAGGTGTTTGTTTATTGTCAACATTGGATACAAGTTGCCTTGAACAGGCAATGCGTATGGTGCGGGCAAAAAAACAGTTTGAAAATACCCGTATATTAGTTGTACATGGAAACGAACGAAAAGATGAAGTTATTGACCGATTTGGGACAAAGGTTCGTCATGTACCACGTGAAATGATGGAGAAAATGTTCGAACGGGTACCAGTAACAGAGGAAGTGAAAGAAGTTGCAGAAAGCATGAAGAAAAAAGCCCAGAAGATTGTGGAACCTACAGATGAAGATATGATTAATGCAGCTCGGAGTTATGTTGCGGCGAAGCATTTATTGCGGATGGAGGATGCTAATGCCATAACAACCGATTGCCTTGGCATGGTTACAATGAAAACAGTTCCTACGCCTCCATGCCTCGGTGCGTGTATCTTTCAGGATGAAGGTGTAACTTACGGCTGTGAAGCGGATATCTATGGGGCAATGTCGTTAATGTTTACCAGCTACCTCTTTGATAGACCTGGATTTATGAATGACCCAGTACCTGAAACGATAAAGAACGAATTGATTACAGCACACTGTGTCTGTGGAACGAAGCTCAATGGCTTTGATAAACCTTCAGAACCTTTTATTATTCGTTCCCATTCTGAATCAGCCCTCGGTGTTTCTTTGCAGGTGCTATGGAAAATTGGGCAACCAGCTACACTTGTTCGTGTACAAAATCCTAATGAACTTATCCTTGATAATGGAACCGTTACTGCAAATATTGATACTCCACCTGCGGGTGGGTGTAGAACCCATTTGTCGCTGAAAATGGATTATATTGAAGAGGCTAAAGATACACTCGGTTTCCATCAGGTCGTGTTTTATGGTAATCATCGGAGAGATGTGAAAAACTTCTGCCAGATGTATGGTATTAGGGTTATTCATTCGCCAGCTCAGGCAAATCCCATGATTCCAATGGAAGCATAAATTAGACAAATTAAAAACGTTCAATAATAGAGGTGGTTTATGCCACCTCTATTATTCTTGTTTATCTTAAAGGCTTGTGATAGTTTATGGACAATGAGAAAAAAAGTCGGTTTGGATATAATGAGCTACTATTATTATGTTTTTCTATCCTATTTGTCCTTGCTATCCTTTTTATTATCGATAAAATCTTATCGTTCCATTTAGTTCGTTCATTCTTACTGAATTACCATGGCAAAATTGCTCTAATATTTCCACCCCATTCCCAAGAAGAATTTATAACTACGGATTTTCACTATACTGTGCAAACAAATTCCATCGGTATTCGTGATAAAGAAATATCTATACCAAAACGTAATGATACATTCCGTATCCTTGTTTTCGGAGATTCATATACTTATGGTTGGGGTGTAAACATAGAACAAACATGGGTACGTTTATTAGAAAAAAAACTGAATGTAAAGCGACATAAAGTAGAAACGGTCAATTTGGGGAAACCAGGGGCTGACCCTTGGTTTTATCTAGAACTGGCACAAACAGCCATTTCTATTCTCGAACCCGACCTAATACTTATAGGACTACTACAAGGTGATGATTTATTGGCTACTTGTGCTAATAATTTCCAAACCAGAAAACCTAATCCCATTCCATTTGTTACATATCTTTATCCAAACATCACTCAACAAATAGAAAAATACATTTTGCAATATAAATTAATTCAACAGTCAAAACAATATTCTCCCCTACTAAATAATGCAGATAAAAACAAACAAGCATCTGTTAATTCCGCAAAGGAAATCCTATCACAATTGAATAGCGACGAACGCACAAGATTTGAGCAACTTGATAGTGATATACGCAATGCTTTTCTGGATGGATTAATTAATCCGTTCCTAATCTCTGTGGCTGTCAAGTATCCAGATTTAATTATGAGCCCATTGAAAGAAAGTTCAGACCCATCAATAAAGCCTTGCATCGATAATCTTGTAAAAATTTTGCAAGAAATTCACCTTATAGCCAAGAAATCTGGTTCACCTATCATCGTTATTAGCGTTCCGCAAGGATTTTATGTAAATCAGCATAGTCTAAAAACAGCCGAGAGACTTCATTTTAAACTTTCACCTGAAGTACTTACCTCAAAAAACATAGATAACCATTTCCAAATTGCCTGCCAGGAATTGCAATTACCCCTTATTACATTAACAGATGAATTTCGTGCACAAAAGGATAACTCAACACTTTTCTTCCCTATTGATGGCCACCTAACTGCAGAGGGACATAAGTTCTTTGCTGATATCTTGTCAAATAAACTTCAAAAATGGTTGGATAAAAATATTAACACAAACGAGTAATCTCACCTATATGTGAATCTATCATCTACTCCAAATTAATAACAGTATCTCGATGCCACTAACGGCAAAGTAACCCGTATCCCTACTCCCACTAAAAACCCCCTATAATACACCTCTTCACTTTCTAAGTAATTGCATCAAAACATATCACAAGCGTCCCACTTATGATTAGAATACACCTCCATCATCCCCACCGACGGAATAGCACAGAT
>JAIWNQ010000283.1 GCA_020216745.1 Candidatus Hydrogenedens sp. | reverse complement strand
GGGAGTACGGAGACGCCGACGGAGACTAAAAAAGGATGTGGTTGTGGTGGTAAATCATCAAGCGATGATACGTGGTGGAAATATATCTTAGATGTTATTTTATTCGGTATGCTGATAGTTTCTATGAGCGGTATGCGTAGGCGGAGATAAAAAGAGTAACACAAGTATCTTGCTTGTGGTTAAAAAGTAGCACAGGCAAGAGTGCCTGTGAGGAATTATCCAGAGGGGCAGACCTGTGTGTCTTGCCTGAAGAGTGAATGTATGTAACGGGATTATCCCTACTCCCGAATGGATTGATTACACTACAATCATCATTTGCAGTGGAGAAAAATCGTTTTTTTAGGGGAGCAGGGATGCTCCCACTACACTTACCTTTAGAAAAGAAATAAACCACAGAGGACACGGAGATAAAGGGATAAAGAATTGAAAAAACTCTGTGGGTGAATGTTCTTTACCGTGTGTAATTGCTAAGTAAAAAATACAGGTAGGGGTGTCTACATAATGTTATGATGTGGCAGGGGTGGACTTGCTCACAAAGGGATAGATTGCATGTTAACGTTTATTTTTTTTGGGGAGCAGGGATGCTCCCACTACATTATACCTTTAGAAAAGAAATTAACCACAGAGGACACGGAGGAAAAAATTGAAAAAGTTTTGTAGTTAAGTGTTCTTTGCCGTGTGTAATTGCTAAGTAAAAAATACAGGTAGGGGTGTCTACATAATGTAATAATGTAGCGGGTGTGGAATTGCTTAATGGTGGATAGGTTATAGTTAGAATATAGTTTGTTTTATCTCTTAATCGTTGACAATTCTTATAACATGACTTACAATACTTGATAACTGATAATTAGATTTTTGTAGGTTTATTTTGAAGAGAGGGGGCATGGGATTCTATCGTATTTTTTAGGGAGGTTAACCCATTCGTCTTCACCATATAGTCCGATTTGTGACATATCAATCGGTTTGAAGCCTAATTTAAGTGCTGGTGAGTCGGCCTTTAATCGGAAGTCCCCTTTTTGGGAATCCACAAATAGGGGGTCGGCTATGATACTGTTCTTATCAAAGCCTAATTCTTGCCATTGCTGTAAGGATTTGCCTTTAAAGGTAACTTCACCGATGGTGTTCCAATAACAGTTTTTATCCATTTGCCATTTATTGTTTGTCCAGTTGCTTCCTAATAGTTGATTGTTGTCATAGTAGACAATATTTCTCTCAAAGATAAAAGAGATGTGTTCTTCTTCTCTGCTTCTTATGATTTGTTCTCTTGCTGAGAGTGCAAAAATGTTGTTAATGACTTGGTTTTCTCGTCCGTAGTGTTGATGGAAATTTCCCGTAAGGGTGTGATGAACGACATTGTTTTCCAAGACGATGAAGGAACTCCCTTCGTCTGTATAGAGTCCCCAACCGCCGTATTGGTCCGGGTCACACATGATATCATGGATATGATTGTTCCTCAGTACTGTTTCTGGTGAAATGCCTAAGGTATAAATACCTCCCATGTCTGCTAATTGTGCTTTTCCGATATTATGAATGTGGTTGTATTCAATACTATTATGATGTGCGGAACTGGGAGCATAACCCCAGCACCAACCTATGGACATTCCTGAATAACGGAAATCACATATTTCATTGTGAGTTACCTTATTATAAGAACTTCTACCTATCCATACGCCTATTCCTGCCCGTAATAAGCGACCACCCTCATGGATAAAGCAGTTGTCGACGAGATTGTTTCCACATCCTTTTTCCCCTAATTTTTCATATAAATACAGTTGCTTTTTATCGGCGGTTTCTGGTCCTGTGGTTTCATCTGTTTCCGCATTAGCGGTTTCCCCTATTTTTATTCCGCCTGCCCCCATATCATACAAGTGACACTGGCGAATAACATTGTCTTGCGAACCCTCACGCCACCAGAAGGCATAGTTGCTAACATGCTGAACTGTACATTTTTCAAAGATACAATTTCGTGCCCCTACGCCCTGGATGGCTCCTGAAATGGATACTTCTGCTTGCGGGTCGGAATGTCCTCGGTCTCCAACAGAAAAATTGGTATAGGCAAATTCAATTCCCTTAAAAATCATGTCCTTGACAAATTTCTGGTCACCAGGATTTCCCTCAAATAACAACAATTGTTCCAGAACAGGAACAATAACTTCCGCAGTATTCATATCTTCATCAGGGTAAGGTATATAGTAGAGACGGCCTTCTTGACGGTTCAAATACCATTCACCTTGAGTATCAAGTCCCTCAAAAAGGTGCTCAATATAAAACTTCTGGTTCTCAGAAAAAGTGACACCAAACCAAAAATTAGGGGGAACATTTAAATCCAAGCGTCTTTCATTGGTATCAATCGAACGAATAGGGAGCAATGGTACAGCCCATTTGCAGAAAATAACGCAGTAGCTATTGCCGATAGAATTCCAGGGTTGTATATCATCATTTTCTCCATAAAATACTTTTAAGGTGCCAGGTTGGTTTTCACCTTCGGGAATGTATTCATACTTTTTCGCAGTGAAGAAGTCCTTTTTAGATGGATAATCCCCAAATGGGTTTGTAGCATTAGGTGTTCGTGCAGGTTGCCTCCGTTGTCGATTGACCCAAACAGAACCCAGCGAAGATTTACTGTTTTTAAATTCTGGGACATCAGCAACCCACCATTTTTCTTCCTTTTTCCATCCTGAAATCTTTTTTCCACCCGAAATAATAGGTTTTTCTCCTTGATAGGATTCGAAAATGGTTGGTGCTTTTTCTTTTCCAGAGTGCTCTGGTGTAATCTGAATAGGTTCATTCAATAGATAACTACCACCTCTTAAAAAAACGTGTATCACCTTGTCGCCATTTTCAGAGTTTCGAATTCTCTTAACCTTATCAAGTACTGCTTGTATACTCCCTAAGGGACCATCCGTTTTAGATTCATTTACTTCAGGTATGCTTCCTGACCAAGCATCATTTCCTTGTGGTGACACAAACAGGCAAATCTCATTCTCACTGGCGACGCTTTGGGATTTAGCCAAGAATGGGATGAATAACAAACAAAGTAAAGAGATTAAGAGACGTTGATTCATAGCATACTCCTTTTGCGTTGAAATGGTACTTCATTATACATGAAAAGACAAATAGATATGAAAACTGAACTACCAAAGAGATGAACTTCTGAAATATTCAACCCCCTATTCGAATTCCGATGAGTTTTTTGAATGTACTATGTGTTTTTATGTGATTTGGAGTTAGAAAGGGAATGTATGGTTTGTTATACTTAATTGGTCTGGAATTAGCAAAATCATTTTTAAGAAGGTACATATGAAGAAAAAGTCTATCCATGTTTATTTTGTCATACTGGTTTTAAGTTTGTTTCTTTTCTCATGTGCACGGCATAGACATATTGCACCTTTACAGGTTCCAATTCGAGAAGAGGTTTCTAAGGGAGCATGGGGATTTCCACTTGCAAGTTCGTCATTTGTGGTTACTTCACCATTTGGCGAATCAAGGAGGCATAGAGGTAGACATTATAAACATCAAGGAATAGATATAAAGGCTGAAAAAAATACACCTGTATTGGCAACTCAAAAAGGTCAGGTAATTTTTGCAGGTAAATCAGGTGATTATGGTTTGCTAGTCTGCATCAAACATGATATGAATTGGGAATCTCGTTATGCTCATTTACGGAAAATCAATGTTAAACGAGGTCAATCGGTAAAGAAGGGACAGGTTATCGGTAAAGTGGGCAAAAGCGGAAATGCAACAGGTTATCATTTGCATTTTGAGTTACGGCGAAATAATGTTCCTGTTAATCCACAACCCTATCTTTCCTCGAGAAAATAGCTTTCTTGAAGACAGACTTCACCTTAACTATTTACAATGCAATATCTTTATCTTTAATCTTTTGTATACCTGAGCAAATTAAGTATTAATGGAAATTTATAAATTACCATACATTACTTGACACAAGGGAAGTGACCTGTGCTACCGCCTTGTAGTATCAACTATATTTAACACCCATTAAAAGTGAAAGGATGTATCTATCAAGTTCTTCATAGTCTCGCTCTGCTATGAGTTGTGCTACTAATTTTTTATCCATGGCTCTGACTTTTTCGACCAGTAGTTTAAACGTTGCCAGACTGTTCTTCAGATGTTTTGTATTGACTGCTTGTTTTTGAGTTCGCATTGTTTTGACATCCAAGCCAATCCATTCACCATTCCTACCATATCCATATTCTTCAAGGACTCTTACCTGATTAAAAGCACGGCGGAGGTTATATGAGCCAAAGGATTTATCCTGGTCGAATTTTAATCCACCCTGGTCGTTTAAGTGCACACTTCTTAATTTTCGATGAGCCAATGCATACGCCATATCATCGGCTGGGTCTAATCCAGCAAGGATAGAATGTGCAGTCTCAACAAGACAACAAACACGGTCTGGGTCGTTCGTTATGTATGCCAAGCCAATAGCATGTCCGATAGTGGGAATAATTGCACTATCAACTGGCTCATTAGGTTTTGGCTCAATTAAGATAATAACATTTTTATCATAAGCGAGCATTTCGTTAATAGCGTCTCTGATTTGTAGAACTGCAAGTCGAACGTTCTTACTCTCACGAATATAGGTACCTTCTCTCGCCAACCATAACACCATGTTATGTGTCCCTAAGATATTCATAATATCGATTGCCTTTTTCGTCCTTTCAATTGCATACTTCCGACATGCAGGGTCGTTGCTCGTATATGCACCATCAATAGTCTTGGGTGAAAACCACAAACGTGGTGCCACGAACTCCGCAACCAACCCTTCGTTGTCCAGCATCTTTTTAACTTTTTTTGCTTCCTTTTCTATTTCAGAACTTGTTTTATTGTCCAAATCGGGCACAGCATCATCATCATGAAATTGCATACCATCAAAGCCTAATTCCTTAGCGACTCGCATCTTCTTTGCAAGTGGTTCGGGTTTTCGTACTGGTGGACCAAACGGGTCTGCTCCTTCATCAATATTCCACGGACCGAAAGAAAAACGATAAACCGCTTGCATATTTTTTGACTCTGCATTTGTGTTGCTATTCTTTTTTGTTGCCATACTCTGTTCTCCTTAAATTTAAGTTTTTATATAACAAATAACTCTCCAAAGCAATTTGTGAATAAATAATAAATATTTATTCTTTTTTTGCATTGGTTTATTATATTCTTAACCACCCATTCCATTCCATTTTAACACAATTCTAACTTGAACAACCTACTTCGTTTTATTCAACACTTTTGCTTTAACAGTTCCTGAATGGGACAAAATATGAACTTAAAATGATGTAATTATGACAATTGCAAAATGAATTTGGATAGGAGCCTATATAAAATACTGCCCTCGTAATTTTTTTATCAATAAGAATTATTGCTACCCTTTAAACGTTTTTAATTTAATATGATTGAGCTGCAATGACGCGATATTTACAGGGTTTACCAGTTATCATACAGGGACCTTCTTCTTCGGGTGCATCAAATGGAATACAGCGTATGGTCGATTTGGTCTCTTCTTTTAATCGTTGTTCTACTTCGGGATTGGTATGGTCAAGAAATACCCGGAAGAAACCACCTTGTTCAATTCGTTCTTTATATTCATCATAAGAATCGACAGTAAATGTATTTGCTTCGGTTCTTTCTTTGGCTTTCTTGAAGAGGTTGTTTTGTATCTCTGTTAGGGTATTTTGCACGTGTTCTTTTAAATTATCAATACCCATAGTTATCTTTTCTGCATTGTCTCTTCTTACAAGGACTACTTGATGATTTTGCACATCACGGGGACCGATTTCGATTCGTAAAGGAACGCCTTTCAGTTCCCATTCATTGAATTTATAGCCAGGTTTATACTGGTCACGGTCATCAATTTTATAGAAAAGTGGGTCCCAATCGCTGGTGATATTTCGTGCAAACTCAGACACTTTTTGCTGTTCTTCCTCACTACGCCAGATGGGGACAATTACTACGGGCAGAGGTGCTAATTTGGGGGGAATAACCAGCCCCTGGTCATCCGAATGTGTCATTATCATTCCACCAATAAGCCGTGTTGATACGCCCCAACTGGTAGCGTATACATATTTTAATTCTTTGTCTTTATCCTGAAACTTTACATCGAAGGCTTTTGCAAAATTCTGTCCTAAGTTATGGGATGTCCCTGCTTGCAAGGCTTTCCCATCCTGCATAAGGGCTTCGATGCAATAGGTATGAACTGCACCTGCAAATTTTTCGGACTCTGTTTTTTTCCCCACAATTACGGGCATAGCCATATAATCTTCTGCAAACCGTTGGTATACTCGAATCATTCGCAAGGTTTCTTCTTCTGCTTCCTCGAAAGAAGCATGAGCGGTATGACCTTCCTGCCAGAGAAATTCTGTGGTACGGAGGAAGAGCCGTGTTCGCATTTCCCAGCGACATACATTTGCCCATTGATTGATGAGCAGAGGTAAATCGCGGTAAGAACTTATCCAATTCTTATAAGTAGCCCAGATAATTGTTTCTGAGGTTGGGCGAATTACCAATGGTTCCTCTAAAGGTTTTCCGCCTCCATGCGTCACTACCGCACATTCTGGAGCAAAACCTTCTACATGTTCCGCTTCTTTTTTTAGGAAACTTTCAGGAATGAGCATAGGAAAATAAGCATTGACATGTCCTGTCTCTTTGAACATACGGTCGAGATTCTTTTGAATATTTTCCCAGATACCATAACCATTAGGTCGGATAACCATACAACCCTTTACAGGACTATAATCCGCTAATTCTGCTTTTAATACAATGTCAATATACCACTGGGAATAATCTTCAGAGCGTTTGGTTATTCCTTTGCTCATTTCGTTGCATCCTTTCCTTGAATCGTTTTACTTGGTTAGAGTTATTGACTTGTTTTTCGGGGATAGGCTTTGTTCATCCGTTGGATAAGTTCCAGAGCATTTTTATGATAAGTAGTTCCTACGTCTGGACCTCCGGAATTTACCTCTCCATACTGACTTTTTCCATATACAAATGGAGGTTTTGTGTCCCATTGCGATTTTGGAAGCATATAACCGATTTCATCGTTAGCCAAACCAATCACGAAAGCCATCCTGGCTCCCTTTTCCATTTCCATCCGAAGAGGAGGGGTTTCAACGGGGGTAGTTAGGTTAAAATCATTTCCTGGTAGAGCTTCGATATTGCCCTGAACAATTTCTGGGTATAATTCACCTGGAACGGTAGTAATCATAACATCACCGATACGAACAACATTCACCTCGCTTTTTGATTTACCACCCCAGTAATATCCTTCATGAATAAGCCCTAACATAATTGCATATTTGAAATGTCCCCGCATGGGTGCAAGGTATGTTTTGGCAGACACAGCCAGTAGTGGATTTTCATTTTTCCATACATTCGGTCCGCGCAGTGCATTAATAGCAACAAGTGCAGTGTTATATCCTAAGGCTTCACCTTTTTCTAATGAAGATTCTTTATATACAGTGGTTCCAGAACGATCAGGGACTTCAACACCTAATTGTGTCATAAGGCCGCCAACCATTCCCTGAAAATATAAACACATACCACCAAAACCGGGTGCACCATTTGGTTCGGGAACACCATTTTCTAATCCTTCACGAAGTGTATGGCAGAAATCTGATGAAAGGTAGTTGTTTTCACTACCCGATGATTCGGGATGGTTCCCCCATGAAACAAAGGTTGCGATGGTTTCATCTGTGTTAGGTTTTGTAAAGCGGAATAAATACATATTCAGGTCTATCACTTCTGGTTTTCGTGAATCACGAATAAAACCTTCTGGACCTACCTGCACCTGTGTGCAATACATATCTGCGGGTTGTAAATTCTTAACTGCTTCTTCAATGGCTTCTTTTGCCATTTTTTGGATAAATTTCATGTGGCTATCATCGTAACCAAATCCTGGAATATCTAACCCTTTAATTCGTTTCCAGAAAGTCCAGATTTTCATGGTATCCACTACTTCATGGCAGTGGGTAGATGAAAAGAGGACATGGTCAACCTTTAAACTGGGGTCTATACTTTTGCGTATGGTTATGAAATCGTTATGGTATATACCAATAGCATCAAAACTTGCCATAACCAGCGTAACACCATTATTACGAAATGCAATAGCACGAACCCATTGTGGGTCATGAATTCCTTTAGCAGGGCGATTTGTTCCAAAACCTGCTATCCAGATACCGTCAAATTTCCCATTCTTGTTTTTATCTACATACGTATCTATACCAGGGTCAAATTTACCATTATTGTTTACATCTTCCCAGGAATCGTAAAGGTCAAGAATAGGGGTAATATCTCTTTTGGCAACACCCACTTCAAGGACACCTGGTTTCGGTGCTGTTGCAGGGTCAGGAATTAGAAAGTCTAAAGTATAGTTATGATATGGTCCCCGCGTGCGAGAATAAAGCCATAAGAAAAATGCAATGATAATCACAAGAATGATTATAAGTGTCCATCGTAAAATAGGATGTCTACCTAAAAAAGAGTCGGGAGAAAACATAATTTTATTCCTTTTAATCAGAGGTTTTAAATGGCAATTGTGTATAATTAGAGTGTTTGAAAAGACTATTGGTGTTGATTATATGATAAATGGGTATCTTATTTCATTCTTTTATCTACATCGTGTACATATAGATTTCTAATATTGAAAGGCTTTTAACATGAATAGAAGACAGGTTTTAATAGGAGTAATTATGAGCGTGTTCTCTGTTTGTTCATCTAATTTTAGTTATGCTTATGAACTTATTTACCAACCGAAACCTGAAGATTCCATGCAGGTCTACATCTACCGTTTGGAAAACGGGATAACAGTATATTTGACTGAGAATCATGAAGTTCCCCGTTTTTTTGCAGAGATAGCCGTGCGAGCAGGTAGTCAGAATGACCCACCAGAAACTACTGGATTAGCCCATTACTTTGAGCATTTGATGTTTAAGGGGTCAGAACGATTAGGAACAATTGATTTCGATAAGGAAAAGGAACTATTAGATAAAATAGAAGAGTTGTATGAGGTATATCGGCAAACCACAGATACGGAAAAGCGGGAAGAAATTTATAACGAAATTGACCAACTTTCTCAAGAAGCAAGTAAGTATGCTGTTCCAAATGAATTGGATCGGGTGTATAAATCATTGGGAGGCGACAAAATTAACGCACATACTTGGATTGATGAAACGGTCTATAAGGTAGAGTTACCTTCTGGATGTTTAGAACATTGGGCAATGTTAGAATCTGACCGTTTTTCCAAACCGATTTTCCGACTATTTGCAACAGAATTGGAAACCGTGTATGAAGAAAAAAATCGTGCTATGGATAATCGTGAACGCGTGTTGATGGAAGCGGTTAATAAAGCTTTGTTCCCTGACCATCCCTATGGAACGCAAACAACCTTAGGCGAACCCGAACATCTAAAAAATCCATCAATAAGGAATATAAAAAATTTCTTTGAGCATTGGTATGTGCCAAAAAATATCTCTATAGGAATCTCAGGCGATATACAAATCCCAGAAGCAATAGAAATTATTGCAAAGTATTTTTCAGAAGTGAGGAAAGATACCGCAAAGGAAGTAGATACGAATGAAAACAGCGTTACAATTGAAAAAATAAACGTTACTGAGGACAAAATCTGTTCGCCTATCTCTACATATTGTTATGAGCCTTTGAAGGAAAGGGTTCCAGTAGAGATACAATTCGAAGGGGAACCTGCAGTTATGCTTGCCTTTCGAACCGTCCCAAAACTGCATCCTGATTCCGATAAACTGATTCTTATGGATATGATTTTAGATAATGCAGTGGCAGGTTTGATTAATCTCAATTTAATCCAGAGGCAGAAAGTCCGACGTGCTGGTGCATTTGTCATGCAACTAAATGACTTAGGTGTTGAGTATATATTTGGCGTGCCGAAGGAAGGACAAAGTTTGGAAGAGGTGGAGCAATTATTGTTAGAACAAGTAAAAATGCTATATGAAGGAAAATTTGAAGATTGGCTTTTACCAGCGATAATTACTGATTTCCGTAAGATGAAAGAACGGTCAATGGAAACAAATGAAGGGCGAGTCGGTGAACTTACAGATGCCTTTATTGCACATGAAGATTGGCAGGAACATTTGAAACGTATTGAACGGTTTGAGAAGATTACCAAAGATGAAATTGTAAGCACTGCGAAGAGATACTTCTCGCAGGGATATGTTGCAGGCTATCGTAAAGATGGGAAGCGAGAGATTAACTATGTTCCAAAGCCGAAACTAACACCGCTAACCATCGATAGCACAAAACTTTCAGCCTTCGCTCAACAGATTTTGTCCATCCCTATGGCTGAAAGTGAGCCCGTATTTTTAGAAAAAGGAAAAGATTATATTCATCAACCAACCAAAGAAGGATTGGACTTCTGGTTTTGTAAAAATCCATTGAATAAAATATTTAGTTTTGAAATACGGGTTAATATAGGAAATTATCATAATCCTAAAATTCCAGTTGCTTTGCGGTTATTAGAAAAATCTGGAACGCGTTACCTTTCCGCAGAAGACCTTAAAAAAGAATGGTATAAGTTAGGAGCAGAATTTAATGTCCGTTCAACCAATAACGAGACTATTATTACGTTGACGGGGTTTGACGACCGCTTCAAGGAAACAATCCATTTATTGATGGAGGTGATGTTCTATCCACAGGTGGAAAAGAATGTACTGGAAGAATTAAAAGCAATTATCCTTGCTCAACGTGCAGATGCCAAGAAAGACCCTGAGGAGGTTATGCGTGCTTTAGTCCAATTTAACCGCTTGGATACACAATCCGCCTATCTAAATTTGCTCCCAGAAGAGGAACTGAAAAAAGTAGCTGTCGAAGAATTACAGGAAATAACAAAAAGCCTGTTAACCTATAAGCACCATATATTCTATGCAGGAACATTAAATCACAAAGATTTAATGAAACTTTATAAAAAGCACCTTAAAAACGAATTAAAACAACAAAAGGACAAACACCAAAAGAAACTCTTAGAACTCAAAGAAACACCACCTTACATCTACTTGAAATCACGAAAACCAGAAATAACACAGCTCTACGTCTTAGATAAAGAAACAACACAGGCAAATGTGCGAATCGAATTTGGTTTGGTCGAGTCCACTATGGAAGAACAACCTGTAATCGAGGTTTTTAATGCTTACTTCGGGGGCAGTATGGCAGGAATCGTTTTCCAGGAACTACGAGAAGCACGGGCATTAGCCTACGTAGCAGGTGCACAGTATATAGATGGATATAGAAAAGGAGATGAAGACCTGATGGTCGGTGTTATCCAGACACAACCAGATAAACTAAAAGATGCGTTAGAATGCTTTTTGCAGTTATTTGACAATTTACCTGTATCTGAGGAACGTTTCCATTTCGCTAAGGAATCCGTGCTCAACGATTACCAAACAGATAAAGTGCCATTTCGAAGTGTATTAGGACGAATTTATGGTTGGTATCTCCACGGGATTGAATATGACCCAAGAAAACAGTGGTATAAAGATGTGAAACAATTAACCCTAAAAGACCTCCTACAATTCCACGAAAAGAAAATCAAATCCAGCCAACGCCTCATCAGCGTTATGCTTCCACTAAACAGGATTACCCCCGATTCACTCAAACAATTCGGTAGCCTACGCTATGTTACCATAGATGATATTTTCGTTAAATAAAATACGAATACGTTTAATGCAAACATATCGAAATACAAAAATTTCGCTGAATAGAAAGGTATTTATATCCCCAATAGATACTGCATATTCATGTCATAAAAAAGTAGCCCATGCGTCCACTTGTAATTAAAACCGTAACACAGCCACTCCCACCTATGAAGAATTATCCGTAGTGTGGAGGCATGGGTCTGCCTCTACTTTTTAAAGGTAACTGTAATTATGAGGGATAATTTTAAATTTGCTTTTTTTGGTTATTTATGGTATAATTTTAATGCTACTTGACAAAATTGGGGTAAGTCTGTCTCTGGATAGGGAAAAGACAGACCTCAAGAAAGAAGGTTGGTTCTGCCCTTGTATCCACGTCATATAATAGAACATGTTTTAAACTCAACTGATATAGTTCAAATAGTGTCAACATATTGTGATTTGAAACCTTCGGGCCCAGACCGTTATAAAGCCCTCTGTCCTTTTCATACTGAAAAGACGCCGTCTTTTATGGTCTCTCATTCTCGCCAGATTTATCACTGTTTTGGCTGTGGTAAAGGTGGTGATGCTATATCTTTTTTGATGGAAATGCAGAATATCAGTTTTATGGAAGCCCTTGAAATTTTAGCGGATAGAGCAGGGGTGATGTTGCCTCGATTAAACTCGGGGATGGATGGTAAGGCATATAACGCAATAAAAGAGGAACGGAAAACGTTATTTCAAATATTGGAGTTGTCTGCGGATTTTTATAGAAGCCAGTTAACTAAAACGTTGACTGGGAAATTGGCATTGGATTATCTGGAACGAAGGAAACTATCACCACAGATTCAAGAGGAGTTTAAGATTGGATTTGCCCCTGCTGATGGATATACTCTTTATCGGTATTTGAAATCCAAAGGTTTTTCGGATAAGCTTCTCCAGAAAACAGGACTTATCCGTTCTTTCGAGCAAGAAGGTCGTTATTATGACTTTTTTAGAAATCGGATTTTATTCCCAATTCGCAGTATTGAGGGCAAAATCATTGCCTTCGGTGGTCGTGAAATTTCTGGGGATGGTCCCAAATACATAAATATTGCTGAAACCGAAATCTATCGTAAAAGCAAAGTTTTATATGGTTTATGGGAAGGAAAAGAATCTATTCGTTCACAGCAATTTGCTATTTTTGTGGAAGGATATATTGATTTATTACGATGTTTCCAAAATGGCATTAAAAATGTTGTTGCTACCTGTGGGACAGCATTAACATTGGAACAAGC
>JAIWNQ010000282.1 GCA_020216745.1 Candidatus Hydrogenedens sp. | reverse complement strand
AAATCTTATCAAACGGTTTGCACCTCGTGTTGTGATTGTTTACGATGGCGATGAAGCGGGTCTATCTGCGGCATTACGGGCTACTTCTATTCTACTCCAAGCGGGTTTGAATGTGCATGCGGTAACGCTCCCAGACGGGAAAGACCCTGATGATTTTTTGCAAGAGCATTCTGTATCAGAATGGAACGAACTTATACATAATGCACCGACATTCTTCACATTTTATTTACAGCAAAAAAAGGCTCTTCTCTCCACGCCTACTGGGAAGGTAACTGTTTTATCTGAACTTTTCCGATTAATCTCTACCATGAAGGAAAATACATTAAAAGAGGAATATCTAAAAGAGATTGCCTCAGCATTGCATATAAATTTTTGGTCAATTCAAAGCGATTACGAGCAATATTTAAACAACAATTTTTCTACACAGGAGAGGATTTCGGTACCGAATAAGTTCCTTGTGCCAATGGATGATCTGGACTTTATCTATGCAATACTTCATAATGATGGGTTGAGAGAAAAGGTAAAAGATTGTTTTTATGAAATTCCTTTCCCAGAGAATTCCTTCGGGTTTGCAATTAAATACATATTAGAGAATGAAAATCCTGACCCACGATTTATAGAAGACAAAAATGCAGGTAAAATTCTTCAAGGGGCATATTTAATTGAGCCTAAGAGCAAAAATCTGGACATTTTAGTTGAAGAGCGACTAAAACGGTTTCGTATTGATTATCTGAACAAGCAAATAGAAGAGATTCAAGAAAAAATTCGTTTGGCTGAAAAAAGTCAGCAAAGCGAATTATTAATAGAACTAATTAAGGCACAAAATGAATTAATAAATAGAAGAAATACATTAACATAAGTTATGCTAACGAGGTAATACCTATGGCAAAAAAGACAACTTTGCGAAAACGACAAAAAAAACTTACTGAAATCCAAAACTATGAGGACGAACCACTATTAGAAATTCTTTACGAAGCGCATGAAAGTCCGAGCGATACGTTACGTGCATTAGGTTATGAAAAAGCACCTTTAGGCAAAGGGGCAATAACAACATTAGATGCCCAAAAGACAGAAACCACAAAAGCACCTACACGTCCAGATGAGGGAATCCGTGTATATCTACGGGCTATGGGTAAGGTCCCTCTGTTGACGAAGGAAAAAGAAGTCAGTATTGCCCGTGAGATTGAAGAAGCTGAAAAAGAACTGGTTCGGGTGTTGTTAAGTGCTCCATATACTGTTCATGAGTTTTTCTTAATCGCTACACGTATCCGTTCTGGTAGATTAGACCCAGCACGAATTATTGACTGTAATGAACCCTCTAAAATAGAAAAGTTGAAGAAACAACTACTTCAGAGTGCAGACCAGTTGTCTGTTTATCGTCAGCAAATACATGCATTAGAGAAAAAATTAGAGAAACTAACGAAACGAGGGGCAAAACAAAGAAGCAAATTACAACTGATTGAGTCCATCAAAAATCAGATTCAGGGAATACGAGAAAAACAGTATCAGATATTAAGAGATTTTCCGTTATGTGCCCGCGAGATAGTTAAGATTGGACGCAAAATTAAGTCACTGGAAAGAAGAATTATAAGTGCAAAAGAAGAGATCGTTCAGATTGAACATGAATTTGGGCTCACTGCTGACGAGATTATAAAGATGGCTCACACAGGTAAAGGTCGAAAGAGTAAAAAAGACCCAGATGCAGTATATCTTTACGAGTGTGCCCAACGACTTGAAATGGCAAGGATGAAGATTAATCAAATACAACGTGATGCTCAAATGAACTTAGGACAAATTTCCGAGCTTATAAAAACTGTCAAAGAGAAAGAAGAAAAGATAAGTGAGACAAAACAAAAGTTGGTGGAAGCAAACCTGCGATTGGTTGTAAGTATCGCTAAGAAATATACTAACCGTGGTATGTCGTTTGAAGACTTGATTCAGGAAGGGAATATCGGTCTTATCAAGGCGGTAGACAAATTTGAATACTGGCGTGGATATAAGTTTAGTACCTATGCGACATGGTGGATTCGACAAGCCATAACACGTGCAATTGCTGACCAAGCACGAACCATCCGAATACCTGTTCACATGATTGAATCCATTAATAAATTAGCAAGGGCGAATCGTGCGTTGATACAACGATACGGTAGAGAACCTAATGTGGATGAAATTGCAGGTGAGATGGAATTGTCTGTTGACCGTGTCCATTCTATTCGAAAAATATCGCAAGACCCTATGAGCCTCGAGATGCCAATCGGTGATGATGGTGATACAACCTTTGGAGATTTCATTGAGGATGAAAATGTTGAAAATCCATCTGAAAACACGCAATTCCAATTATTTATCGATAAAATTAATGAGGTATTGAAAACCCTAACCGAACGAGAAGAGAAAGTCATACGATTGCGTTGGGGATTGGGCGATGGATTTCAGCGAACTCTGGAAGAGGTTGGAAGTGTTTTCAATGTAACACGAGAACGTGTCCGTCAAATAGAAGCCAAAGCATTGCGAAAACTGAGGCATACTTGGCGTGCACGAGAACTTCTGCCCTTCATAGAAAGTTGCAAAAAATAACAAATATTGTTAAAATATTATATGTTTTTGGGCCCTTAGCTCAGTAGGTCAGAGCAGGTGACTCATAATCACTTGGTCGCAGGTTCGAATCCTGCAGGGCCCACATTCTTTTTAAGGGGACATATACATATTAATAATCTTTTAACACCCTGGATACTAAATGATGGATTTGAGAATTATCAAGTGTTCTTAATGCACCCCGCCAATGACTTTCAGATAATCCCATTTCCTTTGCAACTACACAAAGTTTCATTACCTCTTCAGAACTTACTGAATGACTCTTCAAACTAAACAACGGGGTATTGTAAGAGGACGTCGATGAATAACCACGAAACTCAACTTGCTGTGTATTCGGCAATGCATGCTTAATAAAGGAACATAACTTTCCAATAAGTTCGGGATTATCAGAAAAACCGTGCACAATAGGAATTCGTATATAAATGGGTTTTTCAGAAAGAGTAAGGTCATGCAAATTTCGCAAATAGGTGTCAAATGGCACATCCGAAATAGTATTCCATACCTCCTCATCTATAGTAACCATCTGAAGTAGAATACCATCGACTTTTTCAAGGACTGATTTCCATAAATCACGAGAGGTAATTGCGGAACAACTGGTGAGAATAACATTTACATCATATTTTTTTAATGCATCTATTAATTGAATTAACACACACCCATGAAGCAAAGGCTCACCCCCTCCTATCGTAATATTTCGCGGAGGGATTTGTAAATTAATTTCATACTCTACCAGTGATAATATTTGTTCTAATGAAATATAATCCCCAGCATGTTTCAATGCCTCTTCTTTACATGAATCCCAGCATACTCCACAAAAATTGCACTTCTCATAATCAATAGTAATATTCCCATTTACTTTATAAATAGCGGACTGTTTACACGAGTTAACACATAAATAGTCTTGAACACATTTATTCTTTTTCCAACGTATTTCAGGTTTTATGTCTTGTAAGAAGGGATTTAAACACCATGGACATCGTAAACTACATCCCTTAAAGTAAAGTGCAAGCCGAACACCAGGTCCATCATTAGTAGAGAGGTTATCCCATCCGTACAGGACAAACTTCCCGCTTTCCATTACCCCATCTCTGTTATTCATAGCGGTGCCCTCCGCTCTGGGGTTAAATTATTTTATAATCATATTATGACAGAATAAATTCCGTTTTTCAATATTTAAACGGGAAATCAACTTAAAAAGTATCTTTTTACTACACATTAGTATTTTTGAAGTTTTTTCGTTATTCAGACACACTAAATCACTTTTAAGTTCATACATAAAAAAGAACCTTCCAATATTTATGGGGTTAAATGTATTTAGTGAAAGGTCTTTGAATACGTTTATAATATAATCCTACTGGTTAACGTTAATAGGATGATAAAAATAATATAAGAGGAGTGTTAATATCACGAAGCAGGTTATCTGGATATTTTTAATTCTTTGCATAGGTTTGGTTATAAGGTTTTATTATCTTACCGAAGCGATTCAAAATCCCGATTTTTGTGCACCTCTTCATGATGCGGAGTTTAAGGATTACTGGGCAAGGGCTATCTTATCAGGGGATTACACACCTCCACGAAACGAAGGTAACCCGTTCATGGAAGGGCACCCCCTTCCCAATCCACCAGGGTATCCTTTGTTCCTTGCTTTAATTTATTGGCTAACGGGAGGTAGTTATCTCGCTGTCCGATGGGTTCAAATTTGTATTGGACTTCTTAATATATTCCTTGTGTATTTATTAGGTAAAAACCTGTTTGGTTATAAAGCTGGACTTTTTTCTGCATTAGGAGTAGCTACTTATTGGGCGTTTGTCCACTATGATATGGAACTTAATCAGGTTACAATCTGCATAACAATACATTTATTATGTTTCAATTTACTTTTCCATGCACATCAAAAAAACAAATTGGGACTACTCTTCTTGGCAGGCTTTGTATTCGGTATAGGGGCATGGTTCCGTGGAGAAACGTTTATCCTCATTTTCCCATTAACTATATTCGTTATGTTCCTTTTTTATAATTCAGGTCGTCCCAAAGGTGCTTTATATACAGGGTTGTTATTCTTGGTTTCTGCACTATTACCTGTGGTTCCATTATCCCTATACAACTATTATCTCTGTGGTTCATTTACTTCAGGTTCACATAATAGTGAATGTAGTATTTCCATTGCCTTTCATCCAGACACACCTGAGTATGGTTCATATACACCCGAGATGCTTCGATGGCTTAATAAAACACCTGAGGATACAGTGGAAATATTTGATTTAGATGGAATGACCTTAGGGTTAGGAAAGGAATTAGGATTAGGTCGAAGAGCAACTTATAAGGAATGGAAAAACTATCTCATTTCAGGGGCTATATATAACATAAAAACATACCCATGGCTCAATTTCAAAAAATGCTTGAAACGTTTCTTATGGACTTTTTCCCCTCAAGAATTGGATGAAAACAAAGTTATTTATTACGAGCGTGAAGTTTCCAAGGTCTTAAAATATTTACCCCGTTTCCCTCTCCCTATGAGTTTATTCGCTTTGGGTCTTGCCTTACTCGTCATCTCCTTGCTATCGAAAGGGACTAAGCTGATAGGAATAACTATTACCTCATGGAAATTTTTATTCGTTTTGCTGTTCTTTGTTGTAACAAATATCAGTGTTTTTTCGCTTTTGATAGCTGGAAGTCGTTACCGTGTATCTCTTATTCCTTATTTTTTCATCTTTGGGGGCATTGCTTTTTCTTCATTTTGGGAAATGATTCAGAATAAAAAATGGAACTTATCCGCTTTGATTATTTTTAGTTTCGTTACCCTTTTTGTGTTGGCTCATATCCCCTTTTTCAATTACCAACCCAATCGTTCTCGCTGGTTAGATGAACGACGAAAATGTTACCAGAGGATTGGAAAAATAGAGGAAGGAATAACCTTTTTCGAATCATGGTTAAAAAAACATCCCGATGCGGATGCTCATTATCATGCGGGCGTTCTTTGTTATGAACTCAATGAACTAACAAAGGCAGAAGAGCATTTTTATACATGTCTCAAATTATATCCAGACCATCTATCCGCTCCTTATAACTTAGGATTGATTTTTGCAAGGAGAGGTGATTGGACAAACGCAGAAAAGTATTTTAAGGAAGCAGTAAAAAGGAATCCGAATAAAGCGGATATGTGGTTTGCATTAGGTTGGGCAATTGAAAACATGGGTGATTCTTCCAGTGCCTTAGAACACTACAACCATGCATTAAGTATAAATCCACAACATGTTCGGGCGTTAACTCATAGTGCTGTGATTATGTTCCGAAATGGAGAACAACATAATGCGAGGAAATATCTTGAACAAGCACTTACCATTGACCCAAACTATGTAGATGCACGATTTAATTTGGGTCAGGTTCTATTAGCGGAACGCAAACCTGCGGACGCCTTGAAACAATTTATGGCTATTATAGAAAAATATCAACCGAAACATGAATTATTGAAGGGCATTGGTTTGTGTCATGTTCAAATGCTGAATTACAACGAGGCATTGAATTACCTTATAAAAGCGAAAGAGATGAAACCAGAACAATGGGATGCAGAAACTATTCTCGCTGTTTGTTATGCTGGATTGGGAAAGCGTGAAGAGTGTAAACAAATAATTAAAGGTTTGAAAAAAGACAATTTTGATACAGTACAAGCGTTTAATTTGGGACATGCATGGGAATTACTTGGAGAATGGGATGAAGCAGAAACGTATTATAAAACTGTTCTTGAAAAGGATAACCACAATGAGGATGCATGGGCGGGATTAGGGAATGTCTATTTAAATCGTGGAGATAACGATTCCGCATATACATACTTCAGACGAGCAATTGAAATAAATCCACATCAAATTGGAGCATGGTTCAATATTATTTTATCATGGGTGCAAAATCACGAATGGGCAAAGGCAAAAGCAGAACTAATTAAGTTTACAGAATACTATCCAGAACATGTTGAGGCATATTATAATTTAGGACTTGCAAATGAAACTTTAGGGGATATAGAGGGTGCAAAGAACGCTTATGAAACGGTATTAGAAAAACATCCAAATCACGCTGGGGCTTTATTTTCACGTGCCACTATTGCCCTATCTGAAATGGACTTAGAAAAGGCACAAGACCTATTTAAACGACTCGAGCCGATGGAACCATTTAAATCTCTATACCATTTAGGTATTGTTTATTCATTAAAAGAAGATTGGGATAGTGCACATGAATGCTTCCTAAAATCGTATTTTATAAATTCTCAACCTTTCCTTACAGATTATATTTATGCATTTAATCTCGGTAGAAGTTATGACCGACTTAATTGTTTGGGTGAAGCGGAATATTTTTATCGCACTTCGTTCGGACTTAACAATGAATTTGTAGATGTAAAAGATGCCCTTGCATATCTCCTTTTTAAGCAAGGAAATATTGAAGAGGCATATCTTTTGCTAAACTCTATTTTTATATATCAAATACCTACGAACTGGTCATATTATCACTTTTCCCTTATCTGGGAAAGTATGAATGAGCCTTCAATAGCATTAAGTTTTGCAGAGCAAGCCAACGCATTGATGCCGAAGCAATCACCAATCCTTCATCAATTAGGGGGATTACATCGTAAATTAAAAAATTATAATCGTGCCGAAGAATATTTAGAACAGGCAAAGACAGTTAATCCTGACGATGCAACGATTATAAAAACATTAGCATTTTTACAGTCTGACCGTGAGCGTTATAAAGAAGCAAAAGAATTGTTCATAACTTGCACAAATTTACTTCCTGACGACCCAGAGGTTTACGAAGGGCTTGCAGATGTGTATATGAAGACTGGCGAGTTAAAACAGGCAGAAGAAAACTATCGAAAAGCATTATCAATAAAAGATACCCCCAAAGTAATTAATAAATTAGGATTATTACTTGCTGATTTAAATAAGATATTTGAAAGCATCGGGTTATTGGAGATGGCAATTAAATATTTTCCGAATGATGCTATTACACTTACACGACTTGCCGACCTCAAGGTAATTCTACATTCCGATATAGAAGCAAAAACACTTTATGAACGGGCACTGGCAATAGATACTCAAAATTATCTGACCCACAGAAACTATGCAGATTTGTTAGTCCGTTCTGGTGAGTATGAACTTGCTGAGACACATTATAAACGTGCCTTAGAACTTCAACCTAAAGATTATGTAGCACAAGCAGGGTTAGGATTACTTTATGCTCGTATTAATAAATATGAAGAGGCCAAAACATATTTAGTCCCTCTGGCTCAAGTTAAAACAGATTTACTTGATGTAAATCAACAACTGGCTCACATATTCCTTTCTGAGAATCAACCAGAGAAAGCCATTAAATATATAAAGCGGTGTATCCTTGCCCAGCCAGACCGCAAAGAATTCCGTGAACTTCTACAGCGGGCTACTCAGACGAAGTAGTAACGTTTTCAGAATGTCCTAAAACCTGCTCTAAATATGGAATTAGAGTGTCTGCCATAATCTTCGCTTTTAGTTTTACCCCTTCCTGCCTCATGTGACAAATATCCCCAAAATATCTTGTGCTGGCAGGAATATTTTCTGCAACTGGAATATAAAGGATTCCGTTTCGCTCACAATAATCTTTTAATTGTTGATTGTATATTTTCATCACATCAGAGTATTCCTTAAATGTAGAATTAGCCCAGCCCCATTCTTTGTCATAATAAAAATCATAATAATCTCGGTCCTCCTTGTTTAGTTTTTCACGGTAAGGAACACCAATACTGGAAATACACATATTTATATCCCGTGCTAAAAAGGCATGGAACAGATAATCAATATATCGAAAAATGGATTGATTTATATATTTATCTATTTCCTCCTGAGGATACGGAAAGACAGACCGCATTTGTCTTCGTGCAAATAAAGAGAGAAGTAAAGCAATACGTGTCATGAATGGTTCATTATCAAAAGCACGGGGGAACACTTCATAAATAACATCATTAATTCCTTCATATAAAATAACAAAATCGGGTTGGAGATATAAATAATCAGGTAATTTTGCACAATGTTTCTTTAAGATCATTCCAGAAATACCACAATTAAAAACTTCTATTTTGTTTTCACCAAAGTGTTTTTGTAATTCTTGCTCTAAAAATTTAGGATAGGTTTCTCGATTAGAAACCCCCTCCTCCGTAGTAGAGGCACCAATACAGAGGATACGATAGACTCCGTCGGGTTTAGGAACCCTAAAATCTTTATCTCTATAACCAAAATTATTAATTCGAAATGGCGATTCTGTGGAATTTATATGTGGTATATATGAAAAATAATTAATGTCCCACAAATCGTTTACCGTTAACTTTCCTACCCATGGATTGATAAGGTCATTTTTACCTTTATAAGGAAAAATAAATACATAAAAAGAATAATTTTCAGAATTATCGCAGACAGGGTAGAAAAAAAAATTATATGGCTTTTCCTGCATCGTCTCCTGCCATAAAAAAGCCCTATACAATTGAAACACATCTTTCGGAATCTTTTTTATAATTTCTTGATACAACGGAAGGTTATTGTTTTCCCCCACACTTTCATTTGTTAGGGAACAAGTTATATCAAAATTATTTTTATCAATATTAAGGTTAATCTGTTTTATGTCGTAAATAGTGCGAAATGCCTCTCGAAATGTTTCATCTTCATTAAAATAGATTTGAAAACGATAACTCCATAGGTCTAATGGTTCAGGTTCTGGCAGACACCATTCATCACCAACAAGTAATTGTTGAGGTGTAAATAAAGTTTTCCCTTCGCCATAATGTATACCTTCTTCCCTTCCCTCATCCCATTCCTTCATCAGTAATTCTCCACGACGGATACGAACAAATTTATTTGTCTTTTCGATATGTTTCCAGCGTAATCGTTCAAACAGTTCTAAAGATAAACAAATAACAATAAGCCAAAATAGAATAAACAAACTATAACCCAAGATATAAATAATAGGTTTCTTTTTTTGGCGAAATGTATGCATTATTGTTTATGACCTGCTTCGTATCGTTTGATATATGCCAATAAATAGGGCATTATAATTTCCGCTTTCCTTTGAATTCCTTTCATTTTTTGATGACATAAATCACAAAAATAATACGGTGGTTCCTTCTGATATTCCTCATACATCGGAATATATAGAACATCTTTATCAAGGAACCTTTCTTTCAGAAGTTTATTATATATATCAAGGACATAATAATACATCCTATAATTGATAAAATCACCTCCCCACCATTTCCTTGTTACATATTGTAAGTAATCTTTCTCCCGTCGTGTCATCAAGGAGTAATTTGGTGCAGGCATACTCATTACCGCAAAAAGTACTCCTTTCTGCTGAAGGTAGTTCTCTATTTTTTTTATATGACTTAATACATCTTTAC
>JAIWNQ010000281.1 GCA_020216745.1 Candidatus Hydrogenedens sp. | reverse complement strand
TAATATCGTTCTGTATTTGTGTATCATTAGGTAGGAAAAGAAGAGGAAAAACATTTCGAAATAATTTTGATTGTATACATATCTTTTTCATTCCATTTAGATGATTTAACCAGTAAGGCAATAAGATATGTGTTATATCATTTGCCCCTTCACAATAAACAATAAGGTTTGGCTCCATCAATAGATAATCTGGTAAGCGTAACCATAACTTATTAGCAGAAATTCCTGGCATTCCCGCATTGATAACCTCAATTTTATAACCACCATGGTATTGCGTTGACAAAAATCTTTCTAACAGGTTTGGATATGTTTCCGATTCAGTTGGTCCTTCCTCAGTAGTCGAACCACCGATGCACACAATTCGAAACACATTTGGCGGTTTGGGAACAACGATATCTTCATCGCGGAAACCGAAATTGTTTGTGTGAAATTCATACGAATGCAATCGAGCATGTTTCTTATACTCAAAATAAGGTATCTCCCAAACATCGGCTATATCTTTTGTGTTCTGTAGATTATCTGGATTCTTTGACTTATACCAACACAGCAGTATGCTTTGGTTCTTTGTGCCCACTGGATAATAGACAAAAAGGTCGGAAATAATTTCTTCACCATTTGTAAATGAAGGGTAATATTTTGAATAGGTATTCTGACGTTGAACAGGTATTTCTTTTTCCAAAGCACTTAGTAATTCGTCATTAAAACAATATTTTGCATTCGGTTCAGGAAGGTATACAGTTTTCTCCTCTTTGTCTAAATCCTTTATAAGGACGGCTATCTGGTAAAAGGAAGAAAACAATTGCTTATCATGCTCATCCAATTGTAAAAAAAACTCTGCTCGGTTTTTATACCATTGTCCTATATCTGGAGGTGGAAGTGGTTCTATTGATTGTAGTTGGTTCTCTTGAACGACATTGCTATGACTCCATGGAGGTTGATCGTTCAAGGATAAGATGAGAGGATTTGTTTTAGCAACGATATATTCATAGATGCGAACCGCACATTCAGCAGACAAAAACGCTACGACAACCCAAATAAGAAAGATTAATATTTTGCTGATGCTTTTTACAATACGATGATTCATTGAGGTGTCGGAGATGGTTGCTGAGGGTTATTTTTCAGTCGTTCTAATTCTGTAGCAGGACGTAGGTCTGTAGGGTCAAGTTCAATGGCTTTCTGGAAATATTCAGTCGCCTTTTCACGATTTCCAAGCCCCAAATAGGCACGACCCATACAGGTATGAGCAAATGAATCATTAGGCAATAGTTGGAATGCCTTTTCCAATGCAGAAATAGCCAATTCATATTGACCTCTGTTAATATGAATATCTGCAATATTAATCCAGTTCCATGGATATTGCTCTGGCTTCAATTCGACAGCCTTTGTGAATGCATCTATTGCAAGGTCCCATTCCTGCAATTCTTTATAGGACATACCCATATAGGAATATGCCTGAGCATAACCAGGGTCAAGTTGAATTACATGCTTACAGGTATCAACTGCAGACCAGAAATCCTTGACCCGCCAGAATTCCAGAGCCATAGCACATAGGTCTTCTAATAAGGCTACCGATTTTTTACTGTATGTTTTTACAGAATCTTGCAAAGAAAATATCTGATGATACACCACAACCCGTTGGATACCAGGAAACTCTTGCGACTGATAGATAATACCGTTCTCCTTCAAATACTTTTCAAAATGATTAAGAGGTGCAGATTCAAAATAATCCCCCTGAACCACAATCCATAATTTTGCATTCGGTCTTCGTTCTGGTAATAGTTTTGTAATCAAAAATTCAGCGATTTCTGCGGTATTCTCAAACTGGGAACCATAGCAAACAACATTGGGTACAGGACCTAAATTATACAGAAAAACACGCTTCCACAATTCATTGTTTACAAGAATAATGTCTTCTGTCTTTGCCTTGTGCTTAATAAATATACCTGCATTTTTCCAATCCGTATGTTGCGGTTTCCCGAGGATTAAACTACCCTGATATAAATACAAAAGCAGAAAAGCAGTGATGAGCAGTCGTTTTGCCCATTGTTTATGTTCCATGTTGCTAATGGTGTAGCCAATAATCAAATAA
Source organism: Candidatus Hydrogenedens sp. (assembly GCA_020216745.1). Classification (GTDB taxonomy): domain Bacteria; phylum Hydrogenedentota; class Hydrogenedentia; order Hydrogenedentales; family Hydrogenedentaceae; genus Hydrogenedens. The sequence goes on along the minus strand of JAIWNQ010000281.1, from coordinate 7,911 downwards.
AGAGCAATGGAACTATGCAGGGTATATCTTGGCATAATACAGGGACGCCATACGTATGAAACAAGATATAAAAATAAGGGAGGAAATAACCACCAGATACAATAAAGCAGGATAAGAGAATTAGTTGTTTTCCCGCCATTATTCGACTGTGAATCTTTAGTTTCTTTTCTTCTAAAGAAATAAACCCAAATAGCCCAGATAAAGCAAAAGAGATATAAAACCGCTATCACGCCACCTATGAAATACCGTTGAGATACAATCGTGTGAGCAGTTTCTTTACTAAAAAAATGCATCCATAAATCAGGCTCTGCACGTAGTTGGTAAGTCCACCCAACACAATCATCTGCAACAAGGTCCCCAGTAAATTCGCGAAGTGTCGGTATCTTCATCCATGAAGATGTCATGTCTGGCGACCAAAAATTTATAGTCAGAATATATACAACAGAAGGTAGTGAAATAAGGAAGAGAGGAATAGCCCATTTTATAAGAAAAAGAATTTCTTCCTTAAAATAATCTTTATAAAACCATTCGCTGGGTCTCCCTTCGCAGTATTCCCATGCACGGATAAGTAATCGGTCTACCAGCAGATACACCCCTTGAACCATAACGACTAACGTCGCAAAGGGATGTGTCCAGAGAAGGAGGAAGGTAGTGATAAGATAATATATAAAAGTTCTCCGTTTCAGGTCACGATACCAATATATAAAAAGAAGCATGGAAAGGATAGACAGAAGGGTGAACAAACTATACATCCGTATTTCCTGTGAAAACTGCCGATGTATCGGAGACAGTGCTACAAGAAGACAGGCAATAAGCCCCGCAGAAGCACTAAAACTTAAACTCCCTAAAATATATGTACTATAAATAACAGTCAATCCGATAAAAACGGAAAGCAGACGGAGGGAATAATACGACTCATCAATATAGGTATGCCATAAATACTCAATTGAATAATATAACGGCATAGTTGCAGGGTCCATAGAGCGATTCTTTATCAGGAAATGCAAAATATTCACTGAAGGTTCATAATGAACACCTTGAGCCCAACGTGTAAAATCTGGCGACGATTCATATTCCGATAAAGGCTTTAAATGGACAACACTGCTAAATTCATCCCACCATATCGACTCGTAACTTAAACCAATAGAACGATATAAATAACCTGCAAGTAAAATTAAAAATAAATATAAAAATACTTTCGAATTCATATCTGCAGTTTTAATTCTCAATTTGTATGACTAAATCTTTTTATACTCCAAATTATTTATAATAACATATCATAATGAGGATTAAATATCTGATGAATACATATTGATAATTTTCAAATCATACCGATGGAGTATCTCGATGAAATTATTTTTAAAGAATGTATCGTTAGTATTGGCTTCAATACTTGCAGTTCTTATATTAACCATGATATTAGACCGTGTGGTCGGAAATATTTTACCCAAGCCATTCCCTGAAGGTACACATGACTTGATTTTTCCGCCATTGTCACAACAAGAATTTGCTTCCGTTGATTTTAGGTATGTGGTAGAGACCAATTCATTAGGAATTCGTGACCGCGAGATACAAAAACCTAAAAGTGCCAATAGTTACCGCATCATAGCCGTTGGCGATTCCTATACGTACGGTTGGGGTGTGAACATAGAACAGACATGGCTCCGCAAACTGGAACAAACACTATCATTACCGAACAAAAAAATTGAAACAATTAACTTAGGTAAGCCAGGAACAGGACCCCCTTTCTATGCAGAAATTACTCGCACCGTTGTTCCTTTACTCGAACCCGATCTGGTATTAGTAGGTATTCTACAAGGGAACGATATTGCATCTTCAGGCTCGGAAGGCTTGGAACAAATAGGCTCAGGTCTCATTCGCTGGACAAAACTTTTATATCCTAATTTTGTCCGAACTGTAGAAATGATGCGATTAACGAAATCACTTGAAACACGAACACAAGAACGGCCTCCAGAAAAAACGACCGCAGAGGACAATGCACGTTGGTCAGCCAATACTGCAAAAGAGTTCTATGAAAAAATGACACCAGAAGAAAAACAACGATTTGATAATTTCGATGCAGAAGTAAAACAAGCGTTTTTTGATGGGCTCTTAAATCCTTATATGATTGACCTTGCATTGAAAAATAAACATATTTACACGCTCACATTAAATCCCGATGATCCGTGGATTCAGCAGTGTATTGGAAATATGGCAAAAGCGTTGCAAGTTATAAAATCGGTAGCAGGTCAAAATAATGCACAGGTTGCCGTTGTCAGTATTCCCGATGGTCCCTATGTTAATGAGCCTGCATGGAAAAATATTCAACGCGTTGGCTTTGATGTCGTCCCAGAAATGTTGACATCTGATGCCCCCGATAAAGTTATCCAGATTGCCTGCGAAAAAGCAAATGTTCCCTGCTTTACCGTTTCCGATGCATTTCGACAGCGTCAACAAGACCCCAATTTGTTTTTTACACTGGATGGACATTTAACTGCTGATGGACACACGTTATTAGCAGAAACACTTACCCCTAAACTCCAAAAGTGGCTAACAGAGAAATGAGTGAAACAGTAAGACACGAAAACCTAAGTAAAAAAAAGATAATTCTATTTTCCTTATTGCCACTTGTTATTTTGCTTCTTGGTCTTGAACTAATAGCCCGAATTGTTGAGATATGGCTTCCACCAATGGTGACAGATATCGGTTTAGGTTTTACAGAGGATTCCCGACTATTTATCCCTGACCCTCATGATAGTCGCTATTTGATAACACACCCCAATAAGACTGTCGCTTTCCAGAATCAACGATTTTTGAAAAACAAGCCTTCCAATACATTACGCATCTTTTTTCTGGGCGGTTCTTCGGTAAATTATGTCAATTACGAATTACCAAACTTATCCGAGCGTTTGAAAGAAGCACTTAAACCGAGATATAAAGAAGTCGAAATCATCAACTGTGGCGGACTTTCCTACGGCACACATCGCCTCGTATTAATCGCTCGTGAGATTGTAAATTATGCTCCTGACCTCGTGATGATATATTCTGGACACAACGAATTTGAAGAAATTGAACAACTACATTTAGCACGAGTGCAATCAACAAAACTACAACGGATACTATTCTCCTCCGCAATGATGCGATTTATTCGCGACCGCATCGCAACATATCAAATATCCCAATTAGAGAAAGAGCATAATCGTAGGATGTTAGCTCAATCACTACCCGACGCAGGTAAAGGCTGGAATCATGTGTTTACACCACAAGAAATTGTAGAACGGATGGAAAAATACAAATACAATCTGAACGAAATTATACAGTTGTGTAAAGAAAAAAATATAAAAGTCGTTATTGCAACCGTCCCTTCAAACTATATAAAACCTAACTTAATAGGGAAAAGTGCCAATGACTATGAACAAGTATTGCAATTAATTAAAGAAGAAAAATATAAAGAAGCGTATGAATTAGGTAGGAAGATTATTCGTGAAACGTCACCACGACATCAGTCATCCGACCTTGAAAACAATATTGTGAGAGAACTTGCACAACAAAATCAGATTCCTCTGGCTGATGTTTTATCTGCAATAGAAGAGGCAGAACCTCATCATATCCCTGGTGAAACGTTGTTTAACGACCATTGCCATCTTAACCCTATCGGCAATGAAATTATGATTCAAACTTTTGAAAAAACTATTATTCAATGCCTAACTAAATAATAAATACTTAAATTTATACTTGAAATACTCATTATTTTTGTTATAATAAAAAAATAAATTATAAGGAATTGATATGTTAGACGGCAGATTATCCTCTTGTATCAATCATCCTTCTGTTTCCGCAACAGCAAGGTGCAAACAATGTGGGAAGCCCGTTTGTGGGGCTTGTGTGGTTAGTTCACCATTAGGTTCATTCTGTTCCGAAGCATGCAGGGAACGTTTCGAAACGTTCGCAAAACGTGTTCAGGAGTTAGACCGTGAAAACACCCGCGCACGATGGAATATAGGCGTCAAACTCAGACAGTTCTTTTCTTTTTTAATAGTTGTTATTGTTGTTTTGGTTACTCTGGGTGTAATCGGAACATTATTTAATATCCCCATATTATCACAATGGGTTTTTGTTGTTCGTGCATGGATAGGTATTTAAACTTAAAACAACATTTTTAAGGAGGGCTTCATTATGGATTTGAGTGGATTAAAATGGCCATTAATTATCCTCATTATTGTCGGAGTAGGCTGGCTTGCTTCCAGTGGCGGTGTCAATTACATGATTAAAAATTTTACCAAGGCTGTACCAGGACAAGATGCACAACGGGACAAAATAGATGAAGCTGGACTTACACGCGTCGCAGGTTACCTGATGATGCTTTTGCGATGGGAACGAGCAAAAGATGTCCTCGAACTTACAATCCAGCGATATGGCAACAGTGGTGCTAATTATTGGTACAATATGTACCGCCTTTCTAAATGCTATGAGAAGTTAGAACGTTATCAAGAAGCATACAATATCCTGCGTGATTTAGCACAATTAAATGCACATCAATACGATGAACGTGTGCCAGAGTTTGATAACCTCAACCTCAGGGCAAGTAAACTCAAAGAAGTCCATGATTTAAGATAACTTGATGGAAAACAATGTAATTTTTGGTCGAATACCCGTCTTAACCTGCCTCAAGGCAGGTCGTCGTGCAGTTTTCAAAATATATGTTCAGGAAGGTGTAACTATTCCAGGCTTAAACTATTGGGAAAGTTGTGTCCCTATTGAAAGAAAACCACGCAGTTATTTAGACCGCATAACTAAAAATGCTGTTCATCAAGGTATCGTCGCAGAAGTAGACCAATTCCCCATACTTCAACTCGACGAATACCTAAAAAAACACATAGACCAAATAAAACGAATTGTAGTCCTTGACCATATTGAAGACCCACGAAACTTAGGAGCCATTATTCGTTCCGCTGTCGCATTCAAAATCGACGCCATACTATTACCCCAAGAAGGAACAGCACCAATTACACCTATCGTCGTAAAGGCAAGCACTGGAGCGGTAGAATATGCCCAAATCATTCAAACAAAAAGCACCCTACAAAGTGTTCGTAAATTAAAAGAACTCGGTTTCGGAATATATGCCCTCGATGCACACGGAGATAAAAAACTCAACGAGATACAATGGCAAAATAAGAACGTCCTGATCATCGGCGGTGAGGGGAAAGGCATCCGACCATTAATCAAACGCGAATGCGATTACATTATCTCAATTCCAACCTCACCACCTATTGAACAACTAAATGCCAGTGTCAGTGCCAGTATCGCTTTCTACGCTATGACAATAACATAAATTTGAACTTGATAAACGATACATTAGAAACAAACAAAAAAATGTCTACCATTGTTGCTAAAAATGATTTTATATCTCTGCATCTTTTGTTCCTACCCGCCACCTAAAACGAATATAAGTAAAAAGCACGGCATTCATCCATCAGACAGATAACCTTTTTGCTTTTACAGCCTCTTCTTTGCTTTGATATGGAAGAAGGATAAAAATGCTATGCGTTTCTGGTTGATTAACGATGAGGAATTAGTTAATACATCCCGTATCGAAATTGGAGGAAAAGGATACGGGTTGGTGCAGATGAGAAGACAAGGATTAAAAGTGCCATTGTTCGGCATAATCAATACGGAAGGGGTTAAACGTAGGATTTGGCATACTCATCCTGAATTACAGCAAACATTATTATCATGGTGTGATGAAATATTACAGAAGTCCTCAAATATGAAGTTGGCAGTCCGTTCCTCCGCATGTGAAGAAGACCAAGAACACCGTTCATTTGCAGGTAAGTTCCTAACTGAGTTCATATCAAATGCAGACGAACTTATTCCGATACTGGACAAGTTATGTGCACATTATGAAACGGCAATAGAAACAGAACATAATTACGTCGGTCCACGTGGACTTGCTATCATCTTGCAAGAATTTATTTCAGGAAAAATATCAGGAGTATGCTTTTCTGCTGAGCCAATCAATGCACATCCCGAAAAAGCATATTGCGAGATGGTCGTTGGCGAGAACAAGATGTTGGTTGATGGAGAAACACAGCCAACTCAGATTTTTTTTCACCCCTCCACTGCAGAACTAATAGAACTTCAAGAAGGTATCCATGGACCAAAACATATACCAGACCAATTATTAGCAGAATTGTCAACTGGTTTAATAAAGATGGAATGGAACTATCGCACTGCTGTGGATATAGAATGGACATGGAACGATGAAAACATCTGGTTTTTACAGGTTCGACCTATAACGGCAATCCATCCATCGCAAGAATTATACCCGAAAGAATGTGCTACCTGTTGGTTCTTTGACCAACGGTTTATCGAACCGATTACACCAATTACAAAAACAACTCTTATCCCATTAATCCTTCGCAAAGCAATTGCAGAAGCACTAAGTATGCGTAAGAAAATTGAACCTGTAGAACCATATTACTTCGGCGGTCAAGTATACATTCCACATCAGGTATACTTCGATTTATTAGAAGGTTGTCCCAAATGGTGGCTCGCCTCCGATTTGAAACTACTATTTCCTGACGATTGCGGTTGCCCACCACGACAAATGAAATTATTAGGTATACGCTTCTGGTTAGATGCCGTTCGTTCACTATTAGAACACTGGCAAGACGCAATTTTTGTGCTACACCGATGGGAACAATGGAAAAAACAATTATCAGAAAAATTAAACCTATGGCATGAAGAAGATTTGCCAGAACGAACTTCGGAAGCATGGCTAACGCATTGGGAACAATGGCAAAAACGATCCGAAGAGTTCCTCGAAATACATCGTTGGGCTATCCTATGGTCAAGTTATGTATATCGATTAGGCGGAAAATACATCGTGCACCGTAAGGAAAAACACTACCCTTCTATCACAACACACGCAAATTATATGCTAACCTCTTACCTATCCACACGAGATGTAAAATTATTAAATACCATCCGCTCTGAATACTCACACCGTACAGAAAGCCTCGACTTCATGTCGCCACGATGGGGAGAATGGCTTTCTGGCGAGGAACAAAACCAATTCTTCGAAACACAACTTATAGAAGAAAAATACGATCAACCTATAATACAAAACACAATGCAAAAAAAGGTTGGATGGTTATACCGCATTATCTCACGATTTATTCGCCTCCGTGAAGAACAAAGATTCGAATGGGAAAAAATTCTATATATACAGAAAAAATTATTGAAAGAGGCTGGCAGAAAATTAGTGAAAAAAGGAATATTAAACAACCAAAATCAAATTTGGTGGATCACATGGCAAGAACTAATAGACGCTTTAATAGAAGGAAAGCAGATAAACCTCACAGACATCTTAACCCGAAAACATCAATGGTGTGTAGAACATACATTTCCAAAACCATCTTTTATAAATTATCATCCAGTCCCCCATATTGACATAGAGACCGATACATGGTACGGTTGGGGTATATCTGGCGGTAGAGTAAAAGGTACTGCGTATGTAACAAATAGCCCCACATCACTACCCACAGACATCCCTCACCCTCGCATACTCATTACAACCTGCTTAAACCCAGGCCAGACATGGTGCTTACAATATTGGGACGGCGTCCTACTTGAACGAGGTAGCGAACTATCACACCCCGCAATTATCGCACGAGAGATGAACATACCAATGATTGCCAATCTACCAGAAATCACACACAAACTCAACACAGGAGATGTTATCTATCTCGATGCCACTAACGGCAAAGTAACCCGTATCCCTACCCCCATTAAAAACCCCCTATAATACAGCTCTTCGCTTTCTAAGTAATTGCATCAAAACATATCACAAGCGTCCCACTTATGATTAGAATACACCTCCATCATCCCCACCGACGGAATAGCACAGAT